>JACMMA010000887.1 GCA_014379275.1 Armatimonadota bacterium
ACGGGGCAGGCGACCGAGGCAAATCCGCTTCTCGCGTGGACCTTCGAATGGCACCCGCTGATGTTCGTCCTCGTCAAGGCGGGCACATTTCTGCCGACGTTGTTGCTCGCCGCCTACATGGCGCGCAAGCACCCGCGCACGGTGGTATTTCTACTGCGGTTTGTCATAATCGCTTACATCGGTATTTATCTCGTTGGCGTCTTCCGTTAGGTACAATCCCGAACGGCTACGGGTGGGAAACACCCGCTACCGGATGAAGACAGGGGAAACGCGATGAAGCGACGGCGATTTATTGGCGGTGCGATCGGTGCCGCCCTTCTGCCCACAGTGGCTTGCAAGGCTGACACGATGGATTCTCCGACGTTGGAAGAAACTGCGATCGTTAGCGGGGATGATTCCCGGGATTGGTGGGAGTTTCTTCCCGCCAACGATTATGCACCCGAATCGGTAATCGGTATGGAGTCGTGGCTAGACGCGCCCGCTGGAAAACACGGTGCGGTACGAATCACGGGCGACCGCTTCACGTTCGCGGATGGCACGCGCGCCCGGTTCTGGGGCGTCAACCATGGCAACGAGAACTGCGCCCCGCCCAAAGAAGTGGCACCGGTCCGGGCAACCCGGCTGGCGAAGTACGGCGTCAACAGCGTCCGACTGCATAAATTCACCTGGTACGGTAAAGGCGCGGGCATCGGGCGTGAGAATATCTCCACCGAGTTGACCGAGGACGGCTGGGAACGGCTCGATTTCTATGTCGCCGAACTCAAAAAGCGCGGCATTTATCACGGCTGGTCGCATATCTTCGGACACCGCCCGCGACCGGGGGATGAACCCCGACTTCTGGCCTATGACGAGGTCATGAACGCCCACACGGCGTCATACCTGCGCGGCTCCACATATGGGCTGGTGATGTTCGCGCCGGATTTACAGGCGCTCAACATCGAACTCACGGTCAACATGCTCCGTCACCGTAATCCGCACACGGGCAAGACGTATGCCGAGGAGCCCGCGCTGGCATTTATCGAGATGCAGAACGAGGACGATATCTTCTTCCCCTCGACGCACGACGTGGTGATGCGCTGCCCACGCTACAAGCAACTCTTGTGCGAACAGTTCACGGACTGGACGATCCAGCAGTACGGCACCGAGGCGAAGGCACTCGCGGCGTGGGGCGGACGGGCGCTCAACGCATACCCGGACCTACAAAAGAACGAGTCGTTCGCGGCGCGGAATATCTATCCGATCCCGCACCACTGGTATCACGGCCCCGATGGGCTGAAGGACGCCGCGTCCAAAGGGGCGAAAACCCGGATGCTGGATGCGGCGCGGTTCCTTTACGAAACGCAGAGCGATTTTTACGGCCGCTTCGCCGCGGCGATCCGCAAGGCGGGATACGACGGGCCGTTGATCGGCTCGTGCTGGGCGGCGGGCGAGGGCGTTTCGCATTACTACAACCTGCTCTCCGACGCTAATGTCGGCTATGTGGATCGACACAACTACCACGGCGGACAGGGCAACGGCGTCGGAACAGGGAAGAACGACAACCACGCGATGGTGGACGATCCGGGGAGCGGTCTGCTTTCTACCGGGATGCAACAGGTGCGCGGCAAGCCGTTCGGCATTTCCGAGTGGACGAGTCTGATTCCGAACGAATGGGTGGCGGAAGGTCCGGCGATCCTGGCGGTCTACGGGATGGGTTTGCAAGGATGGGACGCGTCCTACGAGTTCGCCAACGACAGCGACCGGTTTCTGGACACCCTGCAAAACCACGGCCCGTGGGTCGTGGACTCGCCGACCCAGATCGGACTGTATCCGGCCTTAGCCCGCGTGATATACCGCGGCGATATTACCGAGGGTAAACCACTCCCGACCCGCAACGTCAGCCTCGCCGATCTGCGCCGGGGCGAACTGGGCTTTTCCGAATCGTCCTCGCAGAGCGGCGGGATGGGCGACGAAAAGCGATACGCGGGCGGCACGGTCCCGAACGCTGCGCTTGCGGTGGGACGCGTCGAGGTGGCGTTCACGCAAAAGAGCGAAAAGACCGTGCCGGTAACGGCAGAGGGGACACCGGGTGGCCTGCGCTCCAATACCGGCGAACTGGTCTGGCATGGCACCGGAAAAGCGCGGACCGGATATTTCACGGCGGACACCGCGGCGACGAAAGCCGCCGTCGGGTTCCTGCCGCGAACGCCGGTAGTGCTCGGCGATGTGTCCCTGCAAACCGGGAACGTATTTCTGTGTGCTTTCCTGACCGCCCTCGACAAAACGGGCGACCTGTCCCGCGCAAAACGCGCCCTGCTCACGGTGGTCGCCCGCGCCCGCAATACCGGCATGCGCTACAACGCGGACGGCTCGGAAGTGCTGACAGTCGGCACCGCCCCGATTCGCATGGAACCCGTTCGCCTGACACTGACGTTCACCGGCAGGCGCAAACCGAAGCGCGTTCACGTGCTCGACAACGATGGGCGGCGACAGGACACCGTCGCCCCGCTTGCCGTCGCCGCGTCGTCGGGCGCGGTGCGACTGGATGGAAGTCGAGACCGCACTCTGTATTACGAGGTCGAGTTTTGAGTGAAAATTATCGCGAAAAATCGCCGTGGGCAGGCGACCGAGGGAAATCCGCTCCTACCTTAAGTCTTTCCCGTCGCCATGCCCTCATCCGCGACCAGCATAAACGGCTTCCCCGTCTCGGTCGGCCTCCAACCGCTCTTTAGCGCGAACCGTATGTACGCCTCGACCACGGCGGGGGTGACGAACACCGGTTCGTCGCCGACTTCGAGCACGGGGCGCGGCGTGGACGTGTCCACAATCAGCGGGCAGTAGACGCCCTTACCTTCGGTGATCGGTTCGACCGCGACGATCATGTTAGCGTCGCCCTGGGCTTGCGCTCTGGTTTCGCGCCCCCGAATCCCCCACCGGTACGCTACCGCGTCCACCACGATAGAACGCGAACCCTTCTTCGGCATCGCCATTTGTAATTTACCTTTCGTCTGCGTCTCCGTTACAATACCCGTATGCCACACCCAGACGGTTTTGATGAGTTTATCAGACGTTCGGGGGCGGAGGGCGGACTGAACCGCGTCACAGGACACGTCGATCCGGTGGAAGGAAGCCGGGACCGAACTCTGTATTACGAAGTCGAGTTCTGAGCGAAGGTCATCGCGAAAAAATCGTCGGTGAACGGAACTTTTCGGCTTCTCGTGTTTGTTCCTTTGACGACACCGTAGCGCAAATCATTCGCTCCGTGGAACACCTGATAGATCAGGAGGAGGAACTCTCGCATGAAACTATTCCGAACCACCCTTACCACCGCCCTCGCGGCTCTGCTCGTTTCCGCAACGCTGTTTACGTCGCCCGTAATCGCCCAGGACAAAATGGGTGGAAAAATGGACGACAAGATGGGCAGCAAGATGGACGGGAAAATGGGGGGTAAGATGGATGATAAGATGGGCGGCAAGATGGCCGGTCCTGTTTTCGTCTCCAAATCCACCAAGATGGCTTATACCCCAGCCCAGGCAAAGACGATGGCGATGAAGGACAAAATGGGTGTAAAACTCGTCAAAATGACGAAACTACCGGCTGGTTACAAGATGGCCCCCTCGAAGATGGGCGACAAAATGGGCGGGAAAATGGGGGATAAGATGGGCGGCAAGATGGATGATAAGATGGGCGGGAAAATGGGCGGCACGCCCTAGACTGCCCCCTTTGCTTAACTGTCCGCCGAAGTACGACGACGTATTTCGGCGTTCCTTATTCCGGGCCGATGGGGATGGCTTGACCCATCCGAGGAAACGAACCATGCAATCTTTCCGATTCGTTGTCGCCGTGCTTTCCAC
>JACMMA010000888.1 GCA_014379275.1 Armatimonadota bacterium
CTTCTGAGCCATTCCGTCATAAAGCAAGACGGTGGACGGGGCGGACTCCGGTCTGGCACCCATCGGGCGGAACTCGACCCGCGCCAGTGCTCCCTTGATGTGAACGGTGACCGTCTGTTTCGGATCCGTACGTGTCGGCACGGGTTGTGGCGTGTCATTGCCGCCCCTGTCTCCCCCGCGGCGCTGACGCTCGGGGCGTAAGCTCCCGGTCGTCTCGCGATCGAACGTTAGCACGGCATCCGCGTGTGCGGGAAGCGTCCCAGCGAAGAACGAAACCAGCGAGGTTGCAGAAAAAAGAACGGCTTTTTGTTTCGGTGTCATCACGTTTTGTTTCCTTGCGGCGTGTCATTGCCGAGTGGCACTTCTACAGGATAGCAAGCGGTTGTGAAAAAATTCTGAAAACTGGTCGGCCCTGTCGAAAGATTCGCGAGAAGATTTTGACGCCGTGTAGCGCAAAGCGTGCAGCGCAAAGAAAAGGATTTCAAAGCATGCTCCCGAACGTCCGGGAAGCCCGGGGAGCGCGCCATGACATCTTCTCAAATGCGGTTGCGTTCGTCGGCGCGCTCAAACCAATCCGGCTTTGCTCAGCGGATTCTCGAACTCGGTCAGTTTCTCCCAATGTTCGACTATTACCTCACGCCGATGTACCCGATTTACTATTTCCAACTCGATACCGTCGGGGTCGTTGAAATAGATCGCGTAGTAATCAGACTCATACTGTGGGTAAAGTCGTGGTTCGCTGACGACGATCCCGATCTGGCGAAGACCATCCGCGGCAACGTCAACGTCTGCCCGGTCGGCGACCTGGAAACACAGGTGGTGCAATCCTGGTACGAGGGGGTCATGGGGTGGGGCATCTAATTTTGCAGGTCGTAGAGTGTATTGAAACACCCGATTGAAATAATGAACGTGCGGTTGGCCTCCGACCGGTTTCGTGCCTTTCCGAAACCCCAGCAACCGCATTACCGCGTCATAAAAAATAGTCGAGCGAGCGAGGTCAGATACGGCGATGTAAGCATGATCTACTCCGATAACTTCTATAAACATTTATTCACCCCTCACTGTCGTAATGGGACAGACCGCCCGTCAAAATGCCGATCACCCGTTGATGTTTGGACTACCGCTCGCAGGTTTCGATGGCAGTCGAGTAAAAGATTGTAATGTGATCCCCGCTTACCGGCCCGGGGGCACAACATCAGACGCGAGGTTTAGGACCGACATTCGGTTAGTCGTATCATGACCCCACATCCCGGTCACGGCTTCGGAAAATCTACTGACACGGCGGTCCCGCTACCTGGCTCGCTGTTTATCGTCACCGTGCCGTTGTGCGCGTGGATCAGTGTTTGCACGATGGCAAGACCCAGGCCCGTTCCGCCGCGGCCCCTGTCGCGCCCTGCGTCGGCGCGATAGAAGCGGTCAAACAGGCGCGGCAAATGCTCGGAAGCAATACCGCTCCCGGTATCGGCGACCACGATCCGCAACGAACCGTTGTGCTCCTCGACACTCAATGCAATGCAACCATCCTTCGGCGTGTAGCGCAGGGCGTTATCGAGAAGGTTCACGAACACGCGGACCAGGAAATGGCGGTCGGCGTCGTTCACGACCGCATCAATCGGTCCCGGAGGCAGGATCGATGCGCCGGGCTGTCCGGTACGTTCCTGATACGCGGCTTGCGCTTCCTCGGTCGCCGTTTGCAGGACATCGGCAATCAGTACCGGTTTACTTTCCCGTGGCAGGTTTCCGCTGTCTGACTGCGCGAGGAGGAGCAGGTCACCGACGATACGGCTCATCCGACCCGCCGCGCCGTGAATCGCAAGGAACGCACGCCGCGAACCTTCCGGCGTGGTCGTGGTTTCGTCGTCCAGCGCGAGACTCGTGTTTGCGGTGACAATGGCGAGCGGGGTGCGCAGTTCGTGCGACGCGTCGGCGACGAAGCGACGTTGCCGCTCGAACGACCCTTCCAACCGCTCCAACATTTGATTTAGACGGCGCGATAGTTCGGAAAATTCGTCGTTGCCTGAAACCGGCAGGCGCCCGGACAGACTTTCGGCGGCGATGCGGTCTGTGGCGAGCGTGATTTCCCGCACCGGACGCAGGGCACGCCCGGTGAGCCAGGCACCGCCGACACCAGACACAAGCAGCGAAAGCGGCAACAACGCCAGCAGGGCATTGTCGAGTGCCGACAAGCCGCGGTGAATATCGGTCAGCCGAAAGGCGAGTTGTACAAACACCGGTGCCGCCTCGGGAACGGGCGATTTTCCGTCCGATTTGATCTTCACCGGAAGCGTCACAATGCGGTGTGGTTCCCCATCGGCAGTTACATTCCTGAAAACCGGGCGGTGACCTTTGCTTGCTTCCGAAATACTCGCCTTGTCCCAGGCGGGACTGCGCCACCGCCCTACGGGGTTGCCGTTTCGCGTCAACAAACGGGGGAGAAAGGCGTCGTTTTCGGGGGGCGGTGGCGTTGAAACAACGGTTAGGGCGGTTGCTGAGTCCCGCGCCCGCGATTTTCTCTCGTCCTCTCTGTCATTGGGCGGGGGACCGTCAAGCGGGTATTTCAGCACTTCTCCGCTACGAAGCGTACGGATCCAGAAGAATTGACCGTTCTCGAAGCGGATTCTGCGCGACGATTCATTACGAACGCTTTCCGCACGCTCCGTTAACTCGCGGTCGATCCCCGCCATCAGCGAGCTACGGACGATGGTTCGCACCCCGATCCCGAGCGTGATCAAAATCAGCGCGACGATGCCGACGTTCCAAAGGGTCAAACGGGCACGGACGGAAAATCGGTTCATTGCGGCGTCTCCTGCGGTAGTGGTCGGTCCATACGATAGCCCTGCCCGTGTACCGTGCGAATCAACTTTACCTCCGAATCGCCGTCTACCTTTCGCCGAAGCGACGATATATATACTTCCACCGTGTTGGAAGCGGCGTCGGTATCCTCCCAAACACGTTCCAGAATCATTTCACGGGAAACTGTCGTGCCTTCCCGCACGGCGAGTGCTTCCAACAGCGTATACTCGCGCTGGGAAAGGGAAATCTCACGATTCGCGCGTCGCACCTGGCGACGCTCGGTGTCTATCACGAGGTCGCCGATCTCGATAACCCTGCCTTTGTTCGTCCGCTCGCGCCGCAGCAGGGCACGTACCCGCGCCCGCAACTCCCGGAAATCGAACGGCTTGGGCAGGTAATCGTCCGCGCCGGATTCGAGACCATGTACGCGGTCTTCCACCGAATCGCGGGCGGTCAACATCAAAACCGGAACCGGATCACGCCGCCGCCGGAGCGTTTCGCATACGCGCCAACCGTTCGTGTCCGGAAGCATGACATCTAACAGGACCAACGCGTAGCCGCCCCCCGAAAGTCGTTCGAGGGCGTCCGATCCGCGCTCGACCCACTCCACCGAATAGCCAGACTGGGTCAAACCCGACTGCACTACGGCGGCGAGGTCCGGTTCGTCTTCGACAAGGAGAAGGCGCATGATACCGATATCGTACCGGCGAATTCTGAAAAATGTGTGAACGGTAGATTTGGAAGGCGGGCGCGGTGATGATAACCGGGGACACGATTCGGTCAGAATCCCGGTGGCGTCCGCGAGTGCCATCCTGTTTCCTGCTCGTAAGCGTAAGCGACACGTAACGCGGCAGATTCGTTCCAAAGGTTGCCGACCACGGAAAGCGCGATTGGCATCCTGGTGACTTCGGTAAATCCGCACCGCGTGATGACTTCCGGGTGTCCGGTTAGGTTCGTATAGCGAAGCGACGGTCCCGAGCACGATGGCGTAATATACGCGTCTATCCCGGCGAGGCAACGATTCATTTCCGCTTGTAGGTGGGAGCGAACTCGTTGCGCCTGAATATACTCCGTTGCCGGAACGGTCTGTGCGAGGCGGAAGATGTTCGGCCAGTGGTTGTTGCCCTGACGCACCAGTTCGTCCAGTCCCCCGTCCGCGATGAAAGCGGCGTACGATGCCGCACCTTCCACATCAATGATCCCCATCGGCAGGGCA
>JACMMA010000889.1 GCA_014379275.1 Armatimonadota bacterium
AGTTGCATCCGCGACAGGGCTTCGCGCAGATCGGGGAACTGCGCGGAGTCGATCGGGTACAAACCGCAGAACACCATCGGCTTCGCGGGCTTGTATCCCGGGAGCGGTTCGATGCCCTCACCCGCTTTTCCCGCCACGGTAACCGTATCGCCCACCCGGCAGTCGGTCACCGATTTGATCGCGGCATGAAGGTACCCGGTTGTGCCGGTGCGCAACACGTCCACTTTTTTCATGCTCGGTGTAAACACACCGACTTCGTCAACGACAAACTCTTTGCCGGTCGCCATAAAGCGCACTTTGTCCCCGGCTTTGAGCGAACCGTCTTTGATTCGGATGTAGGAGACCACGCCGAGAAAGGCGTCATAGTGCGAATCGAAAACCAGACCGCGCAGGGGCTTGTCAGGATCACCGACCGGCGGCGGGACATTGCGCACCACCGATTCCAGGATTTCGATGATGCCGATGCCTTCTTTCGCGGAGGCACGGATGGCATCGGTCGCATCGATCGCCAGTAGATTTTCGATCTCCTCGGCGACGCGGTCCGGGTCGGCGGCGGGAAGGTCGATCTTATTGATGACCGGGATGATTTCCAGGTTGTTCGCCATCGCCAGGTTGGCGTTCGCCAGCGTCTGCGCCTCGACACCCTGCGCCGCATCCACAACGAGCAATGCCCCCTCACAAGCGTTCAAAGAACGGGAAACTTCGTAGGTAAAGTCGACGTGACCGGGGGTATCGATCAGGTTAAATTCGTATTCTAGACCGTCACTCGCGATGTAAGGCATGCGCACCGCCGCCATCTTGATCGTGATCCCGCGCTCCCGCTCGATATCCAGTTGGTCGAGCAGTTGGTGTTGCATGTCGCGCTGTGCTACGGTATGCGTGGTTTCCAGCAAACGGTCGGCGAGGGTAGATTTGCCGTGATCGACGTGGGCAATGATACAGAAATTACGAATTCGTTCTTGTGGTACGGGCATAAATGATGGCTTCTAACGGAGATTTCCGACCGGTATTGTATCACAGCGGGCGACTCGCCGATCACAGTCCCTGCACTCTAACTCCGCGCCAATCCATCGTTCGCGCCCCTCCGGTGTAGCGACCCAGGGGTGGACCATCCACGGCGGGTTGTGCCGGATATGCTGTCCGTGACCACATTCCAATCGCGCTACCCAGTCCCCTTGCTCGTCTCGATGAAAGTCGGTAATCTTTCGTTTCATGTATCCCTACTTTGCTCCGTTTTCAACCGCCGTGTACATAGCTGGAGAACGGCCCCGTCGTTGTCGACAAAATATTCGTGGCGGGTTGATCCTTTTTGCCGACTCGCCACGCCTTATGTCCGATGATGCTTGAAACCGAACCGAAATATCCGAGCGATACCGACCTCATCTACCAAACGCTACGCGGGGATCACCTGGCGGCGGAGCAATTGACGGACCGATATCGCCGCATGGTTTACGCTACCGCCTACCATGCCCTGGGAAACACCGATGATGCACAGGACGTTGCCCAGGAAGCACTCGTCTACGCATATCAACGACTCACCGACATTCGCGACACGACCCGCTTCGCCGGGTGGCTTCGCCACGTAACGCTCTCGCTCTGCGTCGATTACCGCCGCCGACGGGGGACGCGTCGGTTAGGAGAACCGATCAACCTGCTCAATGAGATGAGTGAGGAAGCGGATCATGTGCAGCGTCTCGCGGTTCGGCAGGCGATGGCACACCTTTCGGACGACCATCGTACCACCCTTCTTTTACACTACCTGGGTGGCTGGTCGCTGGGTGAGGTAGCCTCAATGATGGCGACATCTGTCAATACCGTGCGCAGTCGGCTCATGGCTGCCAAGCAACGAATGCGCACCGACCTGAATGACACGCTCTTCCCGGGCGGCGTTCTACCTACAGGAAACCAAAGACCACTCATGTCTGCAAAAACGTTAACACTATCGAAAAATCAGCAAATGTTAATCGAAGCCGCATTCCCGGGGGCGCGTGTTTTATCCGTCCAACACAACCCCGAACCGTGGATGCCGTTTTCGCCGCGCGTTCAGTTACAACTCCGTGACGGCGACGGAAAAACGGTCGACTTCCGCGGCGGTATAGACCCGCAACGTGTCGCCCTGCTTTCCGTTCTGGAGCGGCGAAATATACCCGGGCCGCGCCTCCTGCACGGCCCGATGGCCACAGAAGAAGGTTGGCTGTCGCTCTGCGAAACACCGCGCGGCGAGAATGTGACTCTCTGGACGCTCGGCGGCACGCCGCATCGTATCCGCCTGGCGACCGAACGCGCAATCGAAGGAATAGATCGCCTTCACGGTGCGACTGACGCTCTGCTCGCGGATTCCATCGGGGCACAACTGCCGCGCCGGACGTTGTCCGATGAACTGGCGATCCTGACCGACGATGCGCTATGGAACGCCGACTCCTGGTTGGCGGAAGAAGGAAAATCGCGGCATGAATGGTTACGCGATCCGTGGTTTATGGCTGCGCTGGCGAAGGTCGAATCCGCCGTGAAAGAGATCCGCGATCCGCTGGTGTACACCAATTACACGTTCTTCTTTCCGCAGGAGTATCGTATTCGATCGGGGGATGAAGTCAATGACGAGCCATTGGGCTATCCCGGTGACCCGAAGTACCAGGAGAACCCCCTCGTCGAGTTCGTCAACCCATTCGGTCACTTCGGTGACCCGCTGTTAGGACTGGCGATGCTCTGGGTGTACGACTGTTATCCGTTCGTGCATACCGGATTTGTCGAACAGTTCTTGTGGCGGCGGGGAGTTTCACGGCGGGAGTTCGCCCCCCGACTCGCGCTCAAGGCGTTGCAAATGGTGGCTCGGGATCTACCCGTCACCCGCGCTGCCGCGGGGGGTAGGTTCCGCCCTGCCGACGGAGGGAGGTATTGGGATAGTCTGCGCAGTTGGGCGGATCAGGGGTTGAGTTGGATGTAAACAATCCCAGGGATGCAAACACGGCGTCCGCGCCCGGCGGCATCAGAGTCGCCGCCGAGCACAGGAAGCCGTTTATTTCCTTCGGCGTCGCGCGATGACAGCCGCGATGGGTACGATTCCTACCAGGGCGAGTAGTCCGGCTCCGGGTTCCGGCACGGTGACCCCGGTCAGGCGAAGCACCTGCCCACCCCCCGGAGAAATCCCGAGGTTGGAAACGTAGAGCGAGCCGTCGCCGCCGAACGCCATTCCCGAGGAGAAGCGCAGAACGTCGGGAGGTCCCGGGATCGTGACGTTAAGTAGTGTCTTAACACCGGTTGTAGGATCTACCCGGATCAGCTGTCCTGGACCGGGATTCATGTTGCTTTCCGGTCCTAGGCCGTTCTGCGTCAATTGCAGGACATACAGGTTGCCATCAGGTCCGAATGCCAGGTCAATCACCGTCGTAAAACCGGTGTAAACCGAAGTCGGTGCACCGCCCCCGGACGGAACACTGTAGATGTTCGCGCCGCCTTGCTTGAACGGATAACCGGCGAGTTGGCTCACGAAAAGAGAGCCATTCGGACCGAGTGTCACGGAAGTCGGCACCGCCTGATAAACAGGCCCACCGTTCGCTGGGTTTGCATCGTCATAGAGCGGATTTGGTTGTGGGAGGAAGGTCGCCAGCGGCGTCAGGGTCGTGTTATCCGCCCCGATATCGAACAGAACGTTCGCGCCCGCGTCGATCGCCGCGAAGCCGCCGCCCGCCCTGGCGAAGATGCCATACGGGTTGCTGTTATATTCCGGCAAGCCGCCGGGACCGGGGAGAGTGCCGTTGTCGGTGTTATTGGCTTGTTCGTAATCGACAAAATCCGCGAGGTACGTCACGCCGCCGGTGAACGCGCCGCCGCTCGTCAGCCGAACGAAGCGACCGAACAAACTGCCGTCGCCGCCGTTCGCGGCGAACGCGGTCCGTTCCGCGCCCGCCCCGACCCAGCCGATCACGCCGTACATTTCGCCGCCTGACCAGACGATGTCATGCAACCCGGTCGCGCCAGAACCGGGGCCACCTTGCTGCGGTGGTGCCGCCTGATCCGCCACGGACGCGATGCCAGTGCGTACCCGCGTCTGCGCTTCGCCCAATTTCCAACGCGAGACCGCTCCGGTCGTCCCGAAGGACACGGTCTCACCGGGGATCGCCACCACACTCGCGCCGTTTCCGCCACGCCCTGCTTCCGCGACGTAGACTGCGCCATCTGCTCCGATAGCAAGCCCGCGCGGGTTGTTCAGACCATCCATGACGACTTGCGCTTCAATCTGTGCCGACGCGAGCGAAGCGAATGATAACGAGAAAGCAACCAATCCCGCAGACACGAAAAGACGGTGAGCGGATTTTAACATCAGTGAAAGCATTTCAGCCTCCTATGCAAACCTGCCATGCTGTTGTAATTTCGTTCGCACGATAAACATGGCGGTTGCATGATAACAAAAAACGTTTCTTTTGACAACTTGACTATCGATGTGTTTTATGCCACAACGGTTCCGGGATTGACGGAGCCCGGTTCACTCCTTGCTGAGTGGTCCGGGTGGGAATCGTCCGGCAAATCCCCCTCGCCTTTCATTGCTTCCTTGAGCGATGCGATGGCTACTTCTATCTGCTTGGCGTCCGGTTCGCGCGTAGTGAGCAGTTGGGTCCACATGCCCGGGCGCGACAGGGCGTCGGCGATGGGGTTGCCGCGATATTTCCCGGCGAGGCGTAAGAGTTCGAACGAGATTCCCGCGATGGGCATCATCAAACCGACCATCACCGCGAGACGGATAACACCCGTCAAAACCCGCTCCAATGCGGCGAGATTTTCCGGTAACTTGGGTAACAGCAGGGC
>JACMMA010000890.1 GCA_014379275.1 Armatimonadota bacterium
GATCAAGAGTGTCCGGGTCACCGCCCATTACTTGCTCGGCGGCGTCCGCGCCGAACCCGCCCACGAATTCGCAAACACGCGAAAGCAACCGCTGCTCGGGTTCCGATAACAGGCCATACGACCATTCCAATGTCGCGAGCAGGGTGCGATGCCGTTCCGGCACATCGGTATCCCGCGTGGACAACAGACGGAGCGATTCGGCGAGGCGGCTTTCTATTTCGCCGATGGATAGGTAACGGATTCGTGACGCCGCAAGTTCGATCGCGAGCGGTAAACCATCCAGACGACGCAGAAGACCCGTCAAGGCATCCCGCTCGGGTTGCGTAGTAACGGTAAAGTTTTCCTCACCGGCTTGTGCGCGATCCAGAAAGAGCCGAACGGATGATGCCTGCTTCCACTCGAATTCATCCGAGTCATCACCGGGTAAATCGAGCGGCAACACCGGAACCCGTTTCTCGCCGCGTAGCCGGATAGGGATTCGCGACGTAACCAGTAGAATGATTTCCGGTGCGATGCTCCAGAGCGATTTAACGAACCGCGCGACGATATCCGCCGCGCCCTCCGCGTTGTCCAATACGAGGAGTAGCTTTTTTGCGGAAAGCGACGAAAGTTTTGTCACGCCTACCGCTTCGCAGACCGCACTTGCAAGCGCATTTTCGAATCGACTTTCCTCATCAAGGGATATGTAGAACGCGCCATCGGGGAAACGGTTCGTTGTTTCCGGGGTCAAAAGCGCACGCGCCGCCACGGCGAATGCGAGCCGCGTCTTCCCAACGCCGCCCGCGCCGGTCAGGGTGACGAGTCGCTCGGTGGCCAGATGTTTCAGAATGTTGTCGATTTCGTTCTCGCGTCCGATGAGCGGCGACGAAACCGCGGGCAAGTTATGATGCCGGGTATCGAGGGATTCGGGAGGAACATTTATCGATTGCAAACCGGCGGCGGTAATTTCCCACAGCGTCACCGCGTCCGAAAGATCCCGCAGACGGTGCTTGCCATGGTCTATCCAATCCATCGCAGGTTTTACGGCGGCATGAACGGCGGCACTCGCTAAAATCTGGTGCGCCGAAGCGGCACCGGCGATCCGTAGTGCCAGTGCCGGTCCTGATCCGCGCCAGGTGTCGCCCGATGGTTCTCCTTCGCCGAGATGTACTCCGATGCGAACCGGGAGCGAGTCGCCGAACGCGCTGTCCCAGATCACCGCGCGAGTGCAATGCAAAAGGTGGACTGCGGCGTCCGTAGCCTGTGTCGGATCGGCGAAAATCGCGCCCAGACCTTCCCCGTTCCCGGCGTGGGCACTAAATGTTTTACCGCCATAGCGTGTAGCAGAATCCGCGAATATTTTTTCGTAGAGCGGCAGAGCGTCACGAAAAAGGGAAGCATGACTCGCCCAGAAAATCGGCGCGTTCTCGATTTCCGCGTAGACGAATGTCGGAGTTACGCTCGGCGGAAGCGAAAAGACCTTTCCCGTCACCGGTGTCGCAAATCTTCGTCGCCAGCCGTCCCCTATTTTCAGCGCGAATTCCCGAAGATTCGAGCCAATCGAAGGCGTCAGGAAAGTTGCGGCGTTCCCGTAGTGTGAAAGGAATATCGCGCGCTTTTCGTCCGTGAAGCGGACGGACCGGACTTGATCCGGTGACTGTATCGCCCCTGTCGCGCCGATGTCGAACGCGATTGGTAGTCGTGTCAGCGCGGAAAGAAAGGCAAGTGCTAGCGGGAGTTGGAGCGAATCGCCCGAGGTGGCTTCCAGGATCGAATTCGAAACCTCATCAACACCCCAGAAAATCCTTGCTGGAAAGGGGGGCGTCTCGCCCGGACATACAAAAAGAAGGAGGTGAAGGGCGGCCTCGAGAGCCTTTCGCGCCGAGGCTTCCAAATCATCGGATACGGGATGGATAGCAGACGGAGGATCCCACCTCCGGGTCGGTTGCATGGGCAGGTAGACGGTGCGGACACGACACGCGATTGCCGACTGAGACGCCGGCAGATACAGTGTCGCACCGATAGAGCCGATGGCAGAAGGCGGTTCCATCTGCCCCCGAATCAACGCGTTTAAGCCAGCGATCTGTGCGTCCAGGCTGACAAAGCGACCGTCCAGAGGGAGCAAAGGATCCTTGTGAAAAGGTTCGAGTGCGGGATGCGATCCGCTCCTGAGGGCGAGGGAAAGAAGCGTTGAACGTTCGGCAGGGGATTCGGTAGAGCGCAAGGCATCCGTTATCAACTCGAACCGTGCATAAGCAGTCAGGACAATATCATTATCAGATGGCGACACTCTTGCTTTTTCACTCCGTGGACAGACGCACCGAAACGAGGCGACGTGCGAACCGCGCCGGCGGAAGATTCGAAACGTCAAGCATTCCTCTCGCGTCGGGATTGAGCGCGACTGCAAAGGGAAGCCGTGAGTCGCCTTCCGCTATCGTCACCGACGCCATCGTGTACTGCTGCCCGCCGCCCAGGACTGAGGCATCTACGACGATTCGTAATAGTGAAGCGGCACCTCTATCCGGTGAAACGGGGGGCAATTGCTGAAATTCGATCCGCACCCCTTCCACTGTCGTCACGGTTTGGGACGCCATCAACGACGATGCCCATGACTCGGAAGCGGCGACAGCCGGAGCAAGGCAGGGTAAGGTTAGAAGTGTTTCGAACATCTCGAGGAGGCGATCTGCGAGGCTGGTCGGTTGTACCCGAACAAAACGGCCTGTTAATATCCGCGTCCTTTGCTGTAGACGCTCGGGGACCGCATCCGGCGCTTCGGAGACAGCATCGGCAATCTGTTCGTCCTCGTCTTCCGGAGGGAGTGACCAGGCCACTCGATTTCGCAGACCGCGGTCGGACACGGACTCTGCCCAGACGCGCCGTGCCGTCGCGTCACTCGCGATCCCGGACGCGACACCGATGATGTCCTCCGAGGAAATTGCCGCGTCGCTTTCTCGCACCCCTTCTTCCCTGTTTCTTGCCATCAGTACCTGCCTAATTCCTCGATTTTGGTGCGGCACTCGGTCAACAACCGCCCCATTTCGTGGCGCAACACATGGCGTTTACCGCGATTCTGCAAGTCCGCGCCGCAAACGGATTCCACCGCAGCACGGATCGGCTCGTATAAGTGCGTTTTTGTGTCTCGCACTTGGTCGACACATAAACGGGACGCGGCTTCGACTGTGAGCCAATCCTGCCGCTGGACGCAGATTTTGTCCACCGATAGTTCCCGCCAGAAACGTAGGATCACGGGTTCCGCTTCGTGTGTCGCATCGCTCAGGTCATCCCGTAACCGCTCCCCCAACTCATAAAGTGCCAGTGCCTGGTATTGACGGAAATGCCGCGTGCCCGTACTGCTCTGTCGGAGCAGACGCCCCAGTTGTTCGCCATC
>JACMMA010000891.1 GCA_014379275.1 Armatimonadota bacterium
CGTGCACTGTCGGCACAGATCTTCAACCCGGATGCCGTCTCCACGCGGGAAAGCAAAACACCGACCGTAAGCGGCTTGTTGCCTTCGGGAGCAACCATCGAAATCGGTACGGAAGTAAGCTTTTTTTCAAAGTCCGCAGGCAGCGTTTTCGGACGGGCAGGTTCGTGACGGATCACGGTTTGCCCGTAGACCATGTCCATCGTATCATCGCTATATTGCGGTCTTTCGTAGGCTCCTGTGTTCTTGAGGTGTAGAAACGTCTCTCCTTTGAGGGCACGATCCGACTGGTTCTTATGAAAGATCACTGGCATCCGTCCCGATTTATCTGCCAGAGTCGCTGCCGCATAGCTCACCAGTTTCACACGAAGACGTACTTGATACCGCTCGGGCTCAGAAAGTTCGCGCCTGTTTTCTTTCGACGTTTCGCGCCCGTCGTAGCCTAGTTTAGAGCGATCAAAGACGAACGGATTCGGCACGGAATGTTCCCAGATCACCTTTTGTTCCGTAGAAAGTCCTGCGTAGGCAAGCCCTTGCGGCGAGGCGATTTCGCGCCATTGTGCTCCGGAGAGTGTCGCAAGTAATTGCGGCACTGCATTCCTGCGGTCCTGCCAGGGGTTACCTGTCGCGTCGAACCGGGGAGGGGGAAGCACGGTGCTATAAACACGGACTCGTTGATCGGCCGCAGAAGTTACCATCCCGAACGAACGCGATACGGATTCGCGCTCAGCGAGAAGTCCCGCGAACGTGTTTGGCAGAATCGCTTCTGCCGTGTTCCTCGCATTACCCGGCTTCTCCTTCGGTAGAACAGCAATGAAAACACCTCGGCGGTTTTCTTTCTGCCAGCGTTCCCGCAAAAGATCGGCAAGCTCTGCGGGCGGAGTCGGCTGCGCCTCCCCTTCCTGCGCTACGGCACGGCAGGTAAGCAACGATAATACAAGAAAAAGAGTCAACAAGCGATTCATAGTGTGCAAAACGCTCAATAGTTTCCTCGAGCTTACGCCCAGTATTTCCAGATCAGATATCTCTTTGTTTCCGTGTACAGGGCGGGATCAGTTGGCGTAGTAAGAGTAATATGCGGACCGGGGGTCTTTGGGAACGCCGCTTATTTCATGCTGATCCTGTGTGATGATCGCAGCACCCTTCATCCACCGGACGTGGCCGTCCGCGAAGGCAACGTTCTTGCCTTCCTGGTGGGGTCCGGGGATGTACTTATCCTCCTCCTGACACGCCGATTGCGAACGCGCCTCCCATTGCGTCCACGGAGTGAAGAGTGCCCCATACCCTTTGTCCATGAAAAGCAACGTCTGGGAAGGATGCCCGCATTGCGACAGGAATGCCGGGGCGAAGGACTTACCGTTTGTCGGACCGTCCGGGTCTATCTGCCCGGAGGTTGTACTGGCGGCGGCGGTTTCGTTGTAGGAATAGCCGCTCGGCTCGCGCGTATACGGTAGCCCGAAGGAGCGACAGAAGGTGCCAGTGGTAGAGTATTCGCTCGCGTCGGGACACTGCCAGATTTCGGCACTCTTGACATAGGATTTTGTGGAGGTCTGCCAATCCTCGCCCAGATGATCACGGTCGTTGTACGCCAGGAATGGCAGGGATTCATCGTAGTCCTGCGTGTAAGCGGACACGGTGATACTCAACTGGCGAAGGTTGCTGGCACAGGTGGTTTGTCGTGCCTTCGCCCGCGTTTTGCTGAAAACCGGAAACAGCATGGCGGCGATCACGGCAATGATGGCGATCACCACGAGAAGTTCAATCAAAGTAAATCCCCGACGCGGCATATTTTGGTCTCCTTACATTCGCCTTGCTTCCGTTCCCCCCGCCGCGAACGGTACATTGCTGCTTGTATCAAGACGCACGGGCAACGAAAAAGTTACGCCGAGTATCCGTTGCCTTATGACAACCGCCCCGCTTTCAATGCCTTTCGTCCACTGTCGGGTTTGCCGCACGCACCAGATCACGAAGCAGTCCGGCGACATGGGGACGCTTGCGATCCGTCAGGTCCAGCACCGTTTCCTCCGGCTTCCTGTCGCGTTTCAAGCGTCGGACCAACTCGGTGGCGGGCAACACGGTTTCGCGGTTGCCGACAATCACGGCGAGTGCCCTTTTGCCATCGGGCACCGGTGGCGACATAAACCAGTCGCTACGGAACAGATCCGGTAGCGGCGGCGCGGGTTGTTCAGCAGTATCCCACGGCAGAAAGTAAGCGAGTCCGTCCCGAGGCGGCTCGCTTTGTCTACGGAAAACGCCTTCGCCTTCGACGAGAAGCGGCAACGTCCCCGCCGATTTTCGCACCGACTCCCAGAGCGTTTGCATCCGGTCGACATACCACGAAGAGTATCGCTCGGCGGTGTCCGCCCGGTCGAAGAAAAGCTCCGCGACGCCCTCATCCCCGCTAGGGTCACCGATGGTGGTATCCGCAGGATCATGCCCAAAAGCGATGGCGAAAGCGCGGCGATGCCGGAGTGTGTATCCCAGTAGCCGCCCGCTCCCATATTCGTAATTCACGTCGCCGGTCCGGTACATTTCCTTATACTTTTCGGTACGCGCCCCGCGATAGCCGGGAGGAGCGATGTCGCGCAGAACAATCCCGGCAAGCCCGCCGATTTGCGCCACTTCCCGAACGTGTGCGACCGCTCGATCTATCACCGCGCTGTCATCGGGTACGAGCCAGTCGCGGCTAACTTCCCCGTAAATGTTGACGTCGCGGGGCAAGGACTTCGGCGTGTCCTGCGAGACACGCAACAGTGATACGACCGCGCGAACCGGCATCCGGCCTGCCGCCTCTTGAATCGCCGCGGAAAGGGTCGGGGGCGCGGCCTCAACCCATAGCTCCCGCGACTTCGCCACGATCGCGGATCGCACGATGGTTGCCGCCTCCGCCGGAGTTTCTGGCGCGACGATAAGCACCCGCCCGTCGGGCGTCACGGGTGCGGGATCGTCCTCTTTGCTCGGCAGCCACTCCGAAAGGGGGGCGGGACTATCTCCATCCACCTCCCCGGCGAGTTCCCCAGACCCTGGAACGATATACGCGAGACAGGGAAAACAATTGACTTTCACGGTCGCCGTGCTCACGCGATAATCGTGCCCCTCATCATCGGGTCCCGGCGGACGATAAGATTCGGCAAGTCTTCGTGCCGAGCGGGTGATCTCGTGTTGCGCGGATTGCGGCAATTCTGTAGGGCGCACTTTCAGCAGTCCTTCCCATGTGTTACGTTCCCCGGAGCGGCGGGACGCGGCGAATACCCGCTCGCGTAGTTCACCATTCAACGGCAACGGATCGTCCGCGTCAAACTGAAACAGTTCGGCGACGTTCATCGCCGCGATCCGTGCGAAAATCTGCTCCTCCGCCACGTATCCTTCCTGCGATTCGGCAAGCATCTTGTCGTTTTTGCGCCCCTCCCTGCGCCCGAGCGGTTCAACGGAGGGTGTGAGGAGCAGGACTGGCTGTTCACCCGTAGCGACAGGGGGCAACACGCGGAGCGCGGTCCCGGTCGAAAAAAGAACGGCACGGAGCGCGTCCCACGCACGCACGGGGCGCGTGGTTCCGGCGGTCACCACGACATATTTCGCCAGCACCGGATGACAATGGATCTCCTGCCCGGTGGCGACACGAATCCGCTCCAGAACAGCGGCGATAGTCAGACGTTCGTTCTGAGGTCCCGGCGAAAGCGTGATCGTCGCCGCGAACTTCTCCGAATTTACGGCACGGGGAAGCGGGGGAACGTTGGTGCGAGCGAGAATCGTGTTTTCTCGCTCCTGATAGGCAGCAAGCATTTTTTTAGCAACAGGCGTTTCATTCCAGGTCTCCTCGGTCTCGAGTTCCAAATGGGACTCGTCCGCATGCCATCGTTCATACCGGTTCTTATGAAATAGGACAGGAAACATCCCCTTGCGAGCAGTTAACTTGGCGAATACATCGCCGATCAATTTTATTCGCAGTCGCACCTGCTGACGTTCACTATCGGTCAGGCGACGCACCTCTTCGGGCAGTGTTCGGCGGCTGACATGTCTCCGCTCGACCACGAACGGGTTCGGAATGACCGCTTCCCACAGCGTTTGTTGCTCCCCCTTTTTCAGATCGAGTTTGCCCAGACCGTTCGGGGACGCCATTTTTTGCCACTGCGGGTACGTGAGTGACGCCAGGAACAGGGACGTGTCACTCGCGGCGCTTTCCCCGTCGCGCCCGCCGAAGTCCTCGGCGGATAGTTCGGGGCGTGCTATATCCAGACTGCGCCGGGCGTCATTGATCGCAGATAGTTTGCCGAACACACGCAAACGGTTCCGGGATTGCGCGAGCCATGCGGATAGCGTCTCCGCCGAGCGATCCTCGGTTCCGAGCGGACGGTCCGCCTTGTCTGCGGGACACGCCGCCAGGAGTAATCCCCGGTTCGGGTTCCATAGCGAGGTGAGATGTTGCGCGAACGTCGGGGCGAGTTTCGCTACCGGCTTTGCAATGGGGGTGGTCTCCTGTGCGCAAGTAGGGCAGACAAAGAACACGAGTAGCAAGCAAAGAAACGCAAGACGATTCATAATGTTAATGGTTACAACAGAAACAAAACAGCCAGTTACTGTACATCCAGTAGTAACGTTGGTGTAGCGGAACATTTCAGAACGCGGTCGGATTTTGTGCGCCTAATTCCGCCTCGACTTCGTCCAGGGTACGATGCGACCAGTCCACGAGTGTCAAGGCGGGTTCCTTGCCACGCCCGGTACGATCCGTCAGTTCGGAAGCCGGAGACTTCGTGCGGCTGGTGCTGACGGCGAGAACCGCGCCGCTTTTCGCATCCGGCAGAGGGATGGTTTCGCGCGACGCGCCGCGATAAAGGTCGATCAGTGGCGGTTCGGCACCCGCTTTCCAGGGAGTGAACCATGTCGCGACATCGTTGTACTGCGGCGGGTACCCGCGTTGCAGGGCGACGGGACGGAACAATGTCTCGCCCTGTAGAAAGACGGGTAGGTATCCCGCCTCTACCCGCAACAACCGGAGGGCGGAAGCGCATTGGTTTCGCTTCCAATCCAACCATTCCCGTTCCATCGCTTCGGAACGGCGGAACGGGGACGCGCTTTGGGCGTTCCCCTCGCCGATGTCGCTACTCGTTTCGGACAGAATATCCGCCGGGTCCATGCCGTGCCGTGCCAGATACCTTTGGCGGTGCAGGGCACCGTACCCCAACTGATCCCGCAGGGGGTCGTTATTTTGGAGGTCCCGCCACCCGCTTTCCCCGGTCCAGGTTTGTGTCGCCGTGTCCAGGACGCGCCCACCCCGGTAGCCGGGCGGTAACACGTCGCGCAAAACGATGCCGCGTATTCCCGTGACGGCAACCGTAGCACGCAGTTTCGTCGCCGCCCGATACATGACTGCCTGATCATCCGGGATTAGAAATCGGTCTGATCGAACGCCGCGAACGTTCTCGTCGCGCGGCAGGTCGGCGGGGGCGTCCTGTGCGGACCATAGGGAGATCGCCGCCAGTACCGGCAGTTTTTCCGCCGCCGCCCGTACCGCGACAGCGAGCAGATCGGGCGGCGCGTCCAGCCACAGCGCGACCGCACCCGCTTTCGTCGCGAGGCGTACCGCCCGCACCGCTTCCTGCGCCGTCGTTGCCCGCAGGCACAACACACGACCCCGAACTGAAATCGGCGGCGTTTCGCGGGCGGGCGGCTTTAGCAACCAGTTGCCCAGCCCCGCCAGATACCCGTCCGAAACATTGCCGCCCAGAAACGGTTCGCCGGGAAAGAGGATGGCGGACCGGATGTCGCTGTCGATCCAGTACGTGTTTGCATCGAGCAGACTCACTTTCCGGGAATCTACGTCGCCGTTCTCGCGGCTTTTTTGCAGGCGGTCGTTCTGGTATTTCACTTGCTCGGATAGAAAAATCTGCTCGGCGGGGGGCAGTTCGGTGCGCGGTACCGGTACCCCGAACCGCCCGGTAGTGACCGGGTCGCTTTGCCAAGCCATCGCGTATCGGTCACGGAGGGCGGGCGAGGGTTTCACATAGTCGCCCGCCTCGTAGGAAAGCAAGGGCAGCACGCCGATTTCCGCGATCTTCCGGTTCAGGTCGTTCCACTCGCCGTTTTTGGTGCCGTGATCGGTGGAGCGTTGCCATCGGTCTACGCGATCTTGTTGCACGGCGAGCGGATCGAGGTCGCGGGTCACCACGTACACATCGCCGAAACCCTTTTCGGGTGCGGGCACCCGTCGCACCGTGCCGGAAACCGCGTAGCAAAGCGCGGGCAACAGTTCACGTAGCGGCACCGACTCTTTCGATTCCCGCGTGCCCCCCGTCACCATCGCATATCCTTCCAGACTCTTGTGTGCGTAGATCACCAGCCCGAACTGCGACCGGATGCGTTCCATGACTTCGCCGACAGTGATAACCGGTTGTCCGATGTTCGGAAGTATCGACACGCTACCGCCACGAATCTCGTAGTCGATGTCGCCCGGCTTCGGACGGTTCGGCAGTGTTTCTACGACACGCTGGTTGTACCGCCACTCGCTACCGTCCTCCGCCGTGTACGAAAAACCCGGCGGGGCGGATTTCGGGGGCGGCTCCTTTTTCAGCAGTTCCGCCAAGCCCCTCCCACTCAGCACATAAGCGGAATCGCGTTGCTCACCGGAGGATCTATTGTCGGAAAGCACCAGCGTCTTGGTTTCGCCCCCGACGCCGCCCGCGTACACTTTCGACCGGAGCGTCACCCGGTAGCGGAGGGTGGATCGCTCCGCGTCGGTTAAGAGTCGCGATGACGACTCGCCGTTCACAGGTTCCTTCCGGTAAGCGAACGGGTTCGGAATTAGCTTTTCCCACAGACGGCGTTGCTGCTCGGTTTGGAGGTCGGCATAGCCGATCCCGGCTCCCGACGCGACCGACTTCCACTGGTCGCGCGAAAGCACCGACAAAAACAGATAAGCCGGGTTAAACACCCCGTCGGGGTCGCCGCTCACATCGGCGGCGGAGACCGGGCGCAGGCTTTTGCTGTACACGCTGTGGGTCGTCGGGGCGAGGACGGTAACGGTTCCGAACCGGCGCGTTAGATATTGCTTCTCCCGGTCGATCAATTCCGTCACGTCGGGCGGAACGGCGGATTCCGGGTACCGGGCGGTCGCCATCGGTCGCGGGAGCACGGCGAGGAATGTGCCGCGTTTTTTCGCCCAGATGCCATCCAGCATTTCGGCGAAAGAAACGGTGCGAGTACTCGAAGTTTGCGCCGACGCGGGAGGAACGGTGATGGTCCAGGTTGTCCAAAGCACGGTGCAAGCGAGCAAAAATGGCTTCACAGTAAGCATGATATAAAAACAGGGCGATCAATCCTATGATACCCCACTATTCTCTGGAACGATGTAGAAAATATACCCGCTGAGACAAGTACCGGCTACGGTATCGCCGACGGTTGCGCCGTTAATTCGGCTTGGACCTCTGTCAGTGTCCGGCGCGACCAGTCGATCACCGTCAGACCCGGCGTGCCGCCGCGCTTGGTGCGCTCGATGATCTCGGAAGGCGGGGTGCGCGTCGTCCCACCGACAACCGCCAGATATGCCCCCGTTTTCGCGTCGGGGACCGGAAGGCTTTCGTGCCACGCCCCCCGGTACAGATCGGTGAGCGGTGGGTCGGCGTCCGGCTTCCACGGCACGAAATACGATACCCGGTCGCTCTGCTCTTCCCCTTGCCACTGCCGCAGGGCGATGCTCTCGAAGACCACTTCGCCTCCTAAAAGTATCGGTAGTTTGCCGGTTTCGGTGCGCACGACGCGGAGCAGATCGGCGCATCGGTCGCGCTTCCACCGCATCCATTCCGCCGCCAGATCAAGGTCGCGGGCGAACAGTGCCTCCTCCCCGCGTGCCTCGCCGATGGTTCCGTAACGCCCCAGCAAAATGTCGGATGGGTCGGCTTCCCACGTACGCAGAAACGCCCTCCGGTGCCCCGGCGTGTATCCCCATTGTGTCACGAACGCGTCGGCGGCTATGCCGGAATTCCCGGACTCGCCCTCGCCCGTCCATGTCCCGGCTTCCTCATCCTGCGCGTAAAGCCCCCGGTAGCCGCTCGGCAGAACGCCCGCCCAGATGATCCCGGCAAGCCCGGGCACCGCCGCGATCCGCCTCGCCTGCTCCCGTGCGGCACGGACGGTGCGCGGATCGTCCGGAACCGCGCTCGGCGCGAGCGCACCGTAAATGTTACGGTCGCGGGGCGGGTCGTCCGGCGCATCTCGCGTGCGCAGGGGATGAAACACCGCCCAAACCGGGAGCGATTTCGTCGTCTGCGTCACAACTTTCAGTGCGTTCGTCGGCGCGTCCAACCAGAGCGCGGACGCCCCGGCTTGTATCGCCAGACTCACGGCTTTCCCGGCTTCCGCTTCGTTCGCGGCAGTCAGCATCAGCACCCGCCCCCGATGGTCGGGCGTCTGCATCGCTGCCGGTTCCGGCTCTGCTGGTAGCCACTCGGCATAGCGCGTTCCGAGCGAATCCTGCAGGTTGCCGTTCCGCAACGGTTCGTCAGGGAGATAATAACTCCAGTTGATTTCCGCGCCTATCCAGACCGTCTCCGTGGAAAGATTGCCGAGTTTCACCGCATATTCCGCCGCGTCTTCGCCGCCCTTCTCGCTCACGTATTTGTTCCAGAACGCGGCTTGCGCGGTGATGAAGCGTTGTTCCGACGGGGGCAATTCGGTACGCTTGATCGGGACCCCTTCACGCCCGGCGACGAACGGGTCGCGTCTGGCGGCGTCGGCGTACCGTTTCATCAGTTCCGGCGACGGTTTCAGTTGGTCGTCGGCATCGAACGTCACGAACGCGAGCGGGTTTTGCGCCACGATCCGCTTCCGGTTTTCCCCGTGCTGATTGCTCGCCAGATGTTGCGCGGCACCGTACCACGCTTCGGAGCGGGCGTGTTGGAGCGCGGTCGGCTCGCGGTCACGGGTCAGCACATACACCGGTTTCGTGTCTCCTCCGCTCGCCGGGAGTCGCCGCACGGTTCCGTGGATGGCGTAGGCTATCGCTTCCAGAACCCGTCCCGACGGTTGCCAGGCGCGGTTCCCGCTTATGCCCGCCGTGATCAACGCGCAATCGGCGAGACGTTTGTGGGCGTAGATTTCCACGCCGGTCACCTCCCGCACCCGCGCCAGCAATTCGCGCACGGTCAGACAGCGGTTCGTTTCGGGGGCACGTAGGGACACGGACGCAAGGAGGTTTTCGTAGCGCAGGTCGGACGTCTTGGCGCGGGCGGGCCTCTCCGCGACGATCAACTGCCCCCACTCCCACTGCCCGGACTCGTCTAACCGGTGATGATTCAGCGCGTCGGGTCGTCGTTTCGTGCGGGCTAGATACTCGCCCTTCTCATCCATCAAAGATATGGACTCGTTCGGCTCGGGGTATGCCAACTTTCCCCAGGTGTAAGTAATGACCTTACCACTCGCGGCGGATTTCCCCCCGATTCTTGCTTCGAGTTTGACGCGTAGCCGCACCGCATGGCGTTCGGTCTCGCTGAGAACGCGGACCGACGCTTCGCCGCCTGCAGGGTTCCGTGTGTAGACGAACGGATTCGGCACCAACGTTTCCCACAACTCTCGCTGGTCGGGCGATAGATCGCCAAACCCCATCCCGCCGGGAGATGCGATAGCACGCCACTGGGATTTCGTGAGCGAGCCGAACAACGGCAACTCTTCGCTGAAATCATTGCCGAGGCGTGCCGCGTCGGCGGGCGTGACTGGGACCGGACGCGGATTGTACACCGACTGTGTTTCCCCGGTCATCACGGTAAACGGACCGACGCGGCGCAGTACGTCGCCGGTATTGTCGAGGTAATCGGCGAGCGTCATCGGATCTTCGCCTTCGACCACTTTTTCCACGGGGCTACGGCGGTTCGCATCATCCGCTTTCATCACGTAAAGCAAGATTCCCTTTTTCGGGTTCCAGACTGACGCCATCCACTCGGCTTGAGAAATGGTCGGCTCCGTGATTTTGCCGGTCGCCGGGAGTTTAGTCGTCTCCTGCGCGGACGCGGCGAAGGCGGTGCATAGAAAAAGCGCGGCGAGGAGGGCGAAACGGCTCATGAGTGAAAAACGAACGAAGACACTGCTCGGTTACGCACCACGGCGTGCGTTTCCGAACAGGAGGCTAACGATCCCGCGCTGTGACGTACCGCGCCAGGTTTTCCAGCGTTTCCTTGAACGGCGTCGGGGCGAACGAATCGAGGCAACGTACCGCACGCTCGGCGTGCGCTTCGGCTTCGCGGCGGGCGTACTCGAAGCCCCCGCTACGGGCGATGATTCCGGTGATCGTCGCGATGTCGGTGTCAGACAGGTCCTGCCGGTTGAACAGTTCCCCGAGGCTCCCTTTCGTTTCCGCGTCGCTCGCGGCAAGCGTGTGGATCAGCGGCAGGGTCACGCGCCCGTCTTTCAGGTCCGTGCCGAGCGGCTTGCCGGTATTTTTTGGGTCGCCGAGGAAGTCAAGCAGGTCGTCGGCGATCTGGAACGCCCGGCCGAGGCACCGCCCGTAGGTGGCCATCCGCTCCACCACCGCGTCTGTCGCCC
>JACMMA010000015.1 GCA_014379275.1 Armatimonadota bacterium
CGGCTGACCCCGTGGAGCAGGGCGAGGTCGCGTTCCGAAAGTAGCCGCGTCCCCGGCTGGAGTTCGCCGGAGCGCACCATTTGAAGGATCGCCTCCGTGATGTTTTCCGACACCGACCGGCGGCGTTGGCTGACCGTGCTCATACGGTTGTCTCCTGCAAGCGGTCGCGCACTGCGGCAATCATCGCTTCGAGACAACCGGCGGCGAGCGGCGTCTGTTTCGCGGCGTACAACTCTTTTTCGTACAGGTGCGCGGGCGGCAGATAGCCGTACCATCCGTTCGCGACGTTGGCGACGAACACGGCGGTGTCCGGCACGGCGGCGCGGAGCGCGATCTGCAACACGGAGTACGCCTCGCCGGGGTGCGCGACGAACGCGATCGGCCCGACGCGCCAGACCCAAACCGGATAGGAAACCCGGTCGCCGTCCCCGACGTAGTCGCGCACCTGAAGCCTCCGCGCCAACCGCTCCCGCGTCGCCGTCGTGTCCGGGACCTGACAACGCATCTCCTGCCGTATCTGCTCGCCCGACGGCATCGGGCGGAGTGGCAACGACAGCGACAGAAGCTCCGCATGGCACGGCGCATTCGGCGGGGCGAACCGTTCCCGGTTCCAGAGCGCGAGCGGTGCCCCGGACGCCAGCGCACCGCCGAACGCGAGTCGTTGCCGGGGGGATAACATCCCGGCGAGCGTGGACAGTACGGCGTAGCCGAGGCACCGCCCGTGCGCATCGGGAACGTCCGGGTCGCCGACATACTGTTCGCGCGGCGCGAGTTCGCCCGATGCCCCCTGCAAAAACAGGCACGGCGCGTTTTCCGTCGCCGCTTCCACGATCTCCCGCATCGCGCCGACGAAGTCGGGCGAGATTTCGCGGTTCGCGGGTCCGAGCGTTGTCGGATGGCAGGCGTAGTTCACCAGGGTTCCGACCACGGCTCCCGCGTCATCCGTGATCCGCCCGACGAGAAGCGTCTGGTCGGGCGGGAACGCCGCCGGGTGAAAACCGGTCAGAAACCGACATGGGGCGTCGGGGTCGGGCAGGTCCCGGTTCGTCGCCAGTGAGCAGGTCCCGGTGGCGACGGTGAGCGTCGCCGGTCGCGCGGTCCGCACCGCTTCCCGCGCCAGTGAGGACAGTTTCTCGCGCAACGTCTCCAGATACGGCGCGACCATTTCGCCGCCCTCGCGATCCCGATCCGCGCGGCACAACGACGGTCCGGCGTGGGTGTGTGTCAGGCAGAGCAGTATGTTCCCCTCGGGGACGTTCAGCGCGTCCAATACCGCGCCGCGCACGAACGCTTCGTCGTGTTTGTCGCGCCACCACCCGAGGTCGGCGGACAGGAGTATCAGCGGGCCGGTGTCAGTATCTGCCTGCAACGTGATCGCGGTCGCGGTCAGCGGGCGGTGCAATCCGCACGCCGAGTCGTGCAGTGCCGCCCCCCAGTTGCGGGCGTAGATGCCGTCTGGCGGCGTAATATCGGCACGAGCGATCCCGATCACGCCGCGAAACGACGGCTCCGACCAGACGGTTTTTTCACGCATCGCGGTTGTCTCCCGGTGTTCGTAGGGACAAACCGCCGTCCATAAGAATCGTCGCGCCGACGCAGTGTCGGGTTTCGGGGTCGCACAGATGCGCCACCTGCCGCGCGACCTCCTCCGGCGTAATCAGCCGTCGGCTCGGAACCCGCGCCATCGCCGCCTCGCGCTGACCGGGGTTGGCGTCGAAGATCGAACGGCTGAGTCCGGCGTCCACATAGCCCGGTGCGACCTCGTTTACCAGAATATCGTCCGGTGCCAGATCGAGTGCGAGGGCGCGCATCAGCATCCGCAGTCCCGCCTTGGTCACGC
>JACMMA010000892.1 GCA_014379275.1 Armatimonadota bacterium
GCGCAACGCGCCGTGATCAACACCCTGCTCGGCATCGACGTGCCCGAAACATTAATGAAGGACCTTTTCGCTCTTTCGACGGGGAGCACTGATCCCGGGGTCCGGGCAACGGCACTCGACGTTCTCGGCGAGAAACGGTATCGCCCCGCCTATGACCGGTTGAAAAGACAGTTGATCGCCGATCTTGCCGACGCCACGGACAATCCGGTGCGGTTCCGGGTGTCGGATGCTCTGGCGAAGTTCGGGGAGCCGGAACTGATTCCTTTGATGATCGGTGTGATCGCCGCCGACAACGGCGCCTCCAAATACGATGTCGGCTATTTCGGTTTGTCGCCGCTGACCGGGGTCCCGTACAACAACATGCACGACGGCGAGTGGTGGAAACTGTGGTGGGAGACGCATAAAAGTGAACTGCCGGAATCGGTGCGGGACCTACCTATCCCACAATTCGCGCCCTCGCCGCGCTACGAAAAACCGTTATCCCGCGAAACCCATGCCGACCGGACAAAGTTTCGCGTTGCTCTGCTAGCCCGGTACGTAAAAGAGATGGGTAAAGGAAGCCTCACCGATGCCGAAACGCTGGGGAGCCTCGGCGGCGCGGCAGAGATTCCGACCATGATCGGATTGATCGCGTCGGATAACACCTACAACTCGGTGTACGGTGTCGGGTATTTCGGTCTGGCGAATCTGACCGGGGTTCCGTACAGCCCCTTGCACGACGGTAACTGGTGGAAACTCTGGTACGAAGCACATAAAAGCGAACTGCCGGAATCGGCGCGTGTCACTTCCCTGCCCGAGTTCCCCCGCTCCCCGTCGTTTCGTGAGCCGCTTCCCGTGGCGCTGCATTCCGAACCCGACAAACTGCGCGACAAACTGCTCGCCGACCTGCGTACCTCGCTCGCCGCGACGACGGACGGGATGTCATCCCCCTCTCTGGAGACCGCGCGAGGTATCGCCGATTTGAATGACCCCCGCGCCGTCCTCGATGTCATCGAAATGATGCCCGATGTAGACGACGGAAAATCCCAGAAAGTGTACCTCCTGGATTATTTCATTCTGAACAAATTGACTGCCGTCCCCTATGTGGAAAACCACGGTCGCATCTGGTGGCGCGAGTGGTGGCGGGAAAATAAGACGGAGTTCGAGAAACGATATCCCTCCACGAAGGTTTCTCCCGATTTCCGAACGCTCGCCTATCGCCCGAATCCGCGCAAGAAACCGGTCCTGGTCGCCGACTGCGTCTATTCCCCGAAGGTGACCCCCCCTGTCGCGGGCGAAACGGAAGCCGCGGACGCGATTCCCGAAGACATCGCCGGCACGCCTTCCGTGCGCCAGCTCGCGGGCGCCGACGAAAACAAAGTGTACCGTCTCGTCGGATACGACCCGAATACTCCCGCACCCAAAGACGGCTATTCCCTGCTCCTCATGCTTCCGGGGGGCGACGGCGGCGAAGATTTCCGCTGGTTTATCCAGCGCATCAAGAAGAATGCCCTGCCGAAACACATGCTGGTCGCCCAACTCGTCGCGCCGCAATGGGGGGAATGGCAAGCCGAAAATCTTGTCTGGCCCACGCGCAAGAACCCGTTTCATGGCATGAAGTTTTCCACCGAGGAATTCATCGAAGCGACGATCGCCGACGTGAAACGTCGAACGAAGATCGCTCCGGCGCGGATCTACACGATGGCATGGTCCTCGTCCGGGCCGGCGGTGTACACGCATCTCGCCACGAAGGGAAGCAGTGTCGCGGGGGCATTCATTGCGATGTCCGTTTTCCGCCCGAACGAGATGCCCGACGCCGGGAGTCTTCGAGGAAAGCGTGTCTACCTGTACCACTCGCCGCAGGACTTCATCAAAATCAAGCAGGCGCGTGACGGCGAAACGTTTCTCAAATCGAATGGAGCCAGCGTTCGTTTTCAGGAGTACGAAGGCGGACACGGTTGGCGGGGGGATATTTTCGGCGCGATCCAAAACGGCGTGGATTTCCTGCAAGGTTCCGCACCCTGACCGGCCGCCGTACGCACGCACGGCACTTAGCCGAGGGGGTGTCCGTCGGGACAGTCGGCGTCCGGGCGGACCAGAATCACGTCGCCCGGATCGTTCGGGTCGAAAGTGCCCAGAACCAGCACTTCGCTGCGAAAGCCTGCGATCCGGCGCGGCGGGAAGTTGAGCACGCCCAAGACCGGGGTGCCGACCAACGCCTCCGGGGTGTAGCGCCGGGTGAGTTGCGCGGACGATTGCCGGACCCCGACCGGGTCGCCGAAATCCACCCAGAGCCGATACGCGGGCTTTTTCGCGCCCTCGTTGATTTCGGCGCGAACCACGGTCCCTTTACGGATATCGAGCGCAAAAAAAGTCTCCGCCGCCGTCTCCGGCTTCGGTTCGCTACTCACCGGTACCTTTCCGCCCTTTGCGCCACGCGGCGAACCAGTCCAGCGGATTCTTGAGGAGTATGGGAGCCGGTTTCGCCGGAATCGCCAGCGGGTCGTAGAGCGCATCGTCGGCATCGTCCCCGTCCGTCCGCTCCACGAACTGCCGAACCAACGCGCCGCCGGGAACTACCTTCGACCCGATCTCGACCGCCTCTTTCACCGCCTGTTTGCTCGCCCGCCGCAAGAAATCGCGCCGCGAGTGGGCGTTGGAGGGCGGGGTATCGGGTGCCGACTGCCGGGTATCGGGGGGCGAAAACGGCGCGCCACTTCCGCCCGTCTCGCGCCCGTCTTCCAGTTCTGTGTTGCTCATAATCGCTTAATATCTACCCTGCTACAACTCTACCCTGGCGGCCAGGCTAAGTCGCGCCCGCCCAGGACGTGCGCGTGCAGGTAAGGCACGGTCTGACCGCCCGCCTTGCCCGCGTTCAGCACAACCCGGCATCCGTCCGCTTCGATTCCCATGCGCCGGGCGACTTCCGCGCACGCCAGTAGTAGGTGCCCAGCCATCTCGCCGTCCGCCGCCGACAGGGTCAGTACGTTACGAACCGGGCGTTTCGGGATCACCAGAATATGTACCGGTGCTTGCGGCGAAATATCGGGGAAGGCAAGCACGTGCTCGTCCTCGTACACAACCGTGACCGGGATCTCGCCACGCGCGATGCGGGCGAAAAGGCTATCCGTAATTTCCGTATCCATCGCCCCTATTCTACCGCATGAGTTTTAACCGCCAAGACGCCAAGATCGCCAAGGTAAGAGGAGAAGGGAAAGAGTTTCAATATCGGGACTGCCGATTTAGTTGCGCCTTCTCGTTAGCGGGCGAATAGTGAAATCTTGAACACCTTTCCCCCTACTCTTACCTTGGCGATCTTGGCGTCTTGGCGGTTAAATCTCGGAATCACTGCGGCAGGGCGTCTAATTTGTGGAGTTGGACGCCGATCGCGTAGCCGACGGTCTTGCCGTCCGGAGTTTTGACGAAGCGTATCTTGTTCACCGCCTGCCCCATCACGACTTTCGTCCAGACCGCGCCGCCGTCGAGCGTCTGGTAGCCGGTGGTTGTTCCGCCGACGTAGCCGACGGTGTCGGACGCGAAGCCGATGCCGAACTCGCGGCAGGTTTTGTCGTCGGTGAGCAGTTGTTCGGTCCACGTCTCGCCGCCGTCCGTGGTCTTGGCGACATAGCGTTTCGTATTCGCCGGATCCGGATCGTACGACTGCACGGTGACATAGCCTATCTTCTCGGAAGGGAACGCGCCTTTCCAAGTCAGTTCATACGGGCGTTTGGACTCGTAAACCGATTTCCAGGTCTTTCCGCCGTCCGTGGTCTTAAGGATCAGGGCGTGCGACTTCGCCACGTCTGCGTCGGTCGCCGCGCAAACGAAGCCGGTGTTCTTATCGCGGAAGTACACGTCCAGGATCATCGCGCAGTTCGCCGGGAGCGTGACAGTCTCCCATGTCTTGCTCTCGTCGTCCGAGCGGAGCAGGTTCGCCGGCCCGCCGACACGCCCTCCCACCCAGATCGTTGTTTTGTAGCCCGGCTCGCCCGCGTTGATAAACATCGTCTTCTCGACATGGATCGCACACAAGCCTTTGATGGCGGGAACGTTCGCCGCAGGTTGCCACGTTTCGCCGCCGTCTGTGGTTTCGTACAGCGGGGTCGTGTCGGAAACATTCGGGAAATAATCGGTGCCGATGTTGCCCGCGAACCCGTGTTTTTCGTCGATGAACCCGACACATCGGAAGAACGTCCCGGGTTTGGCGAACTGCTTTTTCCAGGTAGTGCCGCCGTCGGTAGTCTTGTAAATGTTCCCGCCGCCGTTGACATACCAGCCGGTTTCGGACGTGACGAAGAAAATATCGTCCTGCTTGCCGCGGAACGGCTCGGCATCCAGTTTGCGCCACGGGGAGGGAATGGGGGCCGGGCTCGCGGAAACCGGGCTTCCGCTTTGTCGGGCGTCGGGCGCTTGAGTGACGGTTTTCGCCGGCTGGGTGCCTGTTGCCGGTGGTGCCGGTTTGCCGTCTTGCGGTGACAGGAGACAGAACGTTGCGATAAGTGCGGGAAGGATATGCATGGCCCTAGTATAGGGCATACGTGCGATAAAATGGTTGCGACATGGCCCCTGAATTGATCGTCCGACTCGCCACACCGGTAGACGCGTCCCCCCTATCTGCATTCGCCGCCCGCACATTCCGCGAAGCGTTTTCGGA
>JACMMA010000893.1 GCA_014379275.1 Armatimonadota bacterium
ACACCTCGCCGGGCGCGGTATCGAACGGGTTGCCGCCCGCGGGAGCGGCGAACGGGTTCGCGGCCACCGGTTCGCCGAAGGGGTTCGCGGGCGGCGCTTCGAACGGATTGGTCGGCGGGACCGTGGGCGAATCGAACGGGTTCGCGGGCGGGACCGGTGCGGCGTCGAACGGGTTCGCGGGCGGGACTCCCACCGCGTCGAACGGCGAAGCGCCGAAATTATTGTCGCCGAACGGGTCGTCGGGGGGCGCGGCTTGCGCCGACTCCAGCACGTCCATTAGCACCGCCGCGTACTGACGCTTTTCCTCCTCGGCTTGGTCCATGTTGAGACCGAGGTGGTCCGCGATGTTGCGGGTGAAGTTATCGCCCGCGATCGGAACGGCGCGCGGGAAGCGCAGGGTGCCGGCCTTATAAATGCCGACGTCGGTGTTCGCCGCGCCGATGTTCACCACCGCGACATTGCGGGAGCCTAAGCCGGTGTTGTCCAGATCGAGCAGAGCGCGACCGATGGCGAGCGGCTCGACATCGATCGAGAACGGTTGCAGGCTGGCGGCTTCTAGCGTCTTCAAATGTTCCGCGACCATGTCGCGCTGGGCGACGGCGAGGAGCACTTCCATGTTCGGGTTGTTCGGGTCGGCATCGGATTGGGGGTCGTCTATTTTCTGGTAGCCCATCTCCACGTCGTTCGCCGCGAACGGGATGTGGCGCTCGATCTCCCACTTCATGGTTTCGGCGAGGTCTTTAGGGGTCATTTTCGGGACTTCGATCACGCGGACCACGACGCCCGCGTTGCCAGACGCCGCCGACACGCACCTGCCCGGACGGATGCCGCTTTTGGTCAGCAAGGACTTGATCGCAGCACCGAGGGTTTTCGCGTCCGAAACCAGACCCTGCTGGATCGTCCCGGGCGGCGTGTCGGCGATGCCGAGGGCCGTCACCTGAAGGTTGGACCCCGCGCCCTTCACCTCCACCGCTTTAATGGTCGCGGTGCCGATGTCGAGTCCTACAAATGTTCCACCGCTCGGTCTGTTAGCCACTGCGCTTCTTTTGTCCTTTTTGTCCAAAAATGGTTGGGTGTATCGTACAGGTGTATACGTTCGCGCGAGGGGCAGGAGTTTCCTCCCCCGGCATGGTATCGAATGGAGCGATTTTAACACCGACGCCCCGCGTACGTCAAGTCGCTACTCTTTCGTGCGCTTGTATTCGGCGAATTCGACCACGACGCCGTCCGGATCTACCGCGTAGAACAGCCGCTTTTTGGTGCCGACGACGGGGAAAGGCACTTCCACCGGCCCCGATTTCACGGGTACACCCGCCGCCACCAGCTTTTCGAACAGGTCGTCCAGCTTTTTTACTTCGAACGCGATGTGACGCAGTCCCTGGGTGTTCGCCAGAGTGTTGTTCGGCACCATGCCGCCGACCGGCTTAGTATACTGGAGCAGTTCGAGACGGGTGCCGCCCTTTTCGCCGACCAGAAAAACACATTTCGCGGCGGCCTTGCTCAGGTTCGTTAGCTCGTCGAACCACTCGCCGTCCAGGTCTTGCTCGAAGACGCGTTGCAGACCCAGAACGCCCTCGTAGAAGGCGAGGCTCCGTTCGATGTTCGCGGTGACAATATTGGCGTGATTAATCTGCATATTTTCCTCTTTATTACACAGCGGTAACGCCCCTATGCGACCTGCCGGGAACCTACCCGGCATTTCTCTTCGCGCCGGTAAACTTCCTTCTTTTTGCCGGACCTGGCGACATACGGCTGTTTTCTTTGTTGCCCGGGCAGGACAACAAAGAAAGCAGTAGCCTGGTAGTAAATCCGGCGCGGACGGCGTACAATAGCCGCGATGCTCACGATCGCCGCTTTGACCTTGAAAGAAACGCTCCGGCGTCGTGCCCCGTTCATGACACTCCTCGTCGCGGTGCTTCTGATCATTCCCGCGTTCATTCCCATCACCGGGCGGCTCAAACTGCTTCCGCCCGCCGAGGCGAGTCTCATCGTGTCGTCCCTGTACACCTTTCTTTCCGTGGACGTGGTCAAGTTCTTCGTATCCACGCTCGCCATCGCCCTGTCTGCCGGAGCGATTTCCGCAGAACTCGAACGCGGGTTGCTGTCCTCGATACTCCCGAAGCCCATCAGCCGATTTTCCGTTTATGCCGGGAAATGGCTCGGCCTGTTCGGGTTCTGCGTGATCAACGTACTGGTCTGGTGCGCCGTCATCTGGGCGGTCGCTTACTACCGCTCCCCGGAAACGTCGCACCGCGCCATTCTTAATGCCCTGCCGTATCTGCTGATTTACCCGGCGATCTTTGTTTCCGTCGGGCTCACCTATTCCACCTTCGCCGGGTTCGGGCTGGCGGCAGGGCTCGCGATCATCACGGCAGGGGTCGGTTGGTCGGAAGGTATTTTTTACTCCCTCAATCAAGCCTTCGACGTGCAACTCCTCGCCACATTGTCCAAAGTATCCGGCTACCTGTTTCCGCTCGGGCGGATGTCACGCTGGGTGTCGAAAGGGTTGGGACCGCTCCCGTCGTTCGGCGGCGCGAACGTCGGCGACCGTTCGCCGTTCAAGGATCTCGAAGCGGTGCCAGCCGACCTACTGTATCTGGCACTTTTTATCGCGCTGGTGTTCGGCGCGGGCGCGGTGATTCTGGGAAGGCGCGATGTGTGAGATGGGCGGCCGTCTACGTGGAGGACGACTCCGCGAGTTATCGCGTTGCGAGTTACCGTGTTGACGGCGATCTCACTCTGGAGGCTCCATAGGGGCGCGCGCCGAAGTATTTTCGCCAAGTAGCCCGCACACCCGCATCTGGAACGTTTTTTGCTATGCTTAATCGTTAGCAGAATTTTAGGACGGGGCACACAGGAAAGCGCGCTGTACAATGGCAAAGGGTTTAACCGAGAAGCAACGCAAGGTTCTAGAGCACATCATCGATTACCAGAAAGAAAGAGGCTTCCCGCCGACGATCCGGGAAATCGGCGATGCGTTCGGTATCGGCAGTCTGCGCGGCGTGACAGTGCATCTGGATGCGCTTGTCCGCAAAGGGTTCATCACCCGTGACCGCTCCTCCCGCTCCCTGCGTGTGATCGGCGTCGATCCCCGTAGCGCGCCGGCCAAGCCGCCCGATGATTCGTTCCTGGCAGACCCCGGTCGTGTGCGCGTCGAGACGGTGCTTTGTTTACCCCTCCTGCGCGGCTACGGTGTCGCCGATGGCGCGGTCACGGGGGGCAAGTTCGAAACCACCGAAGCCCTGATCGAGCGTTTCATCCCGATCCCGGAGGAACTAGCGGCCACGGCGACCCCCGACGGTTTCCTGATCCGTGTCGGTGCCAGCGGCGTTGACGAGGAGCCCGTAGTTCCCGGCGATCTGCTCGTCGTTCGTCCGCAACGTTCGGTCTTGCGTGGCGAACTAGCGGTGTATGTCATGCACGGCGATCTTTCGGTGCAGCGCCACCCGCTGACCGGCGGGCCAAACGCTCCGGAGATCGTCGGGCGTGTCATCGGATTATTACGACGGTACTGAGGATCCGACTTACATTCGTGGTACTGTGCAAAAATATTTTGCCAAGACTGTTTGAAGCACGGTATACTTGGGTAGGTCTAAGGCATTACAGGTTAAGGAAGCGGCACGAGGGAACGTGACGGGGAACGAACCGGTTACAGGAGCGATGCTCGCTCAGACCTCTCGTAGATGAGGAGGTAAAACAATGGTGGTATTGTGGTACTTAATTGGGGTAGCCGTTTTTTACGGAATCTTGTCAGCGACAGCACAACCGGACCCGAGTAGTGAGTCGTTTCTGGCGCTCGCCCGCCGATTCGTCAAACGACGACCCGTCGCGTAGCCGTTATGATATGAGAAAAGCCCGCCAACGTGTCCGTTGAGCGGGCTGTTTTGCTGTCTATCGCGACCCTATCGGTTGGCAACCTCGTTCAAGACGGCAAGGATGAACGCCGAGGCGAACCAGCCGAACGCAACCGTGCGCGTGTAGTTCGAGAGGATTTCGTCCATACCCGCCTTCCCCCGGAAGTTCCCCCCCGAAACCGAGGCGGCGCCGCCACTGAACCCCTCGTTCCGCGGCGTTTGAAGCATCACCAGCACGATCAAAATCGCGCTGATCAGTACCACGATACCGGTAAAAATGGTGATGAAAATCTGCACGCTTCTTCCCTTCTCTACTTCGCGCTTGAAGCGGTTTCCGTCGGCGTGGTCGACGGAGGCGTCGTGTTGTCGCCGTCGCTGTCTCCACCGACGCTCTTCTTGAACTCGCGGATGCCTTCGCCCAGACCCTTAGCGAGTTGGGGCAGTTTGGAACCGCCGAACAGGACAAGAACGATCGCGCCAACGATTAGCAGTTCGTTCGTACCAATGTAAGCAAATGTCGGTAACATAATTTAAGTTTTCGCTCCTTCAAACCGCGGCGGACGATGGCGTGACTTTAACGGTCTCCATCCCCACCGGCTCATTATACACCCGTGCTCCCGGCGTTGTTTCCACCGGCTCGAATTCTTTGTCGGGACCGTACGCCGAATCGTTGGACAGATAGGTATCTTCCGTGCCGCCGATCGCCGCTACCGGATTGCCCTGTGTCGGCGCGGTGTAAGCGAACGCCTTCGTTTGCGGCTCGTCATCGTGTTCGACGCCGTAGCCCGTTTTATCGCCGTAGCCATATTCGAACGAACTGCCCCGGTGATGATTGCGGTCGTAGTCGTGGTTCCCGTCGATGTCTAGGGCGCGCTGCACGTCGCCTGTCATACTCCGGAACTCCCGCAACATCTTCCCGATCTGCTTGCCGATTTCCGGCAACTGTTGCGGCCCCAAGAGCAGCAACGCGACCACGAGGATGATGACGATTTCAGTTGTACCTAAATTAAACATAATTTCAATCCAGCCCGTGCATCCGTGCGCCGCCGCCGGCGTGTCGGGCACAGTATATCGTTTCTACGCAGAATCCGCGAAACAAGTTCACGGACCCCCGGTGCGTTTTTCGCTTTCCGCGATCAGCGAGTTTAACTGCTTCAACAATTCCGTCGCGAGTGCCGCCGTCGCCGCGTCCTCGCCCGCGAACAGATCCGGGTGCAGAACGCGGGCGAGGTTCTTCCGCGCCGTCTGCAGGGCGGGCTTGGGTAGCTTCGCCGCCACCGCGGCGAGACTGGTCGGGGCGCTTCCCATCATCCCTACTCCCATCCCGGGACGTTTCGCACCGTTCGCGCCGGACCCGCCCCGCTGGCCCATCGCGGTACGGACTCCCTGGGCGAACCCTTCGGCGAACGCTTCTTTGCGCAGGGAGTCGGAGTCCTCCCCCGCGTTCTTGGCGAAGTACGAGACATAGATCTCGATTTTCGCTTCCAGCTTCACGATCTCGCGCTCCAGGCCAGCCTTGGTTTCTTCGTGCTCGCGCAATTGGCGTCTCAGCACCCGGCGCTCGGCGGCGAGTTTCTCGCGCTCGGACTTCTGCTTCTCATAGTCGTGAATGCTGACCGGGCGGTTGGCGGGGCCGTCGCCGGTGCTGCCGACCAGGTCGCGTAGCGAGGCATCGCGGTATAGAGTCGCCCGGCTAATCCCGGCCCGCTCCGCGAGATCGCTCATCGAGAACGGCGTGCGGGATTCCTGCAAATCGGCCAGTGCGGATTGTACTCTACGCCGACGCTCCCCGGCGTCGGCAGGCTTCCGCCCCCGCCGACGCCGGGCGGTTTCTTCGGATACGGTTTCGGTCACGAAATATTGTACCCGAGGTGGGTGGTCCGGTTATAGGGAACGGATGCGACGATTTTATGGCCGCCGTTGTGAGAGCGATCCGGAAACCCCGACGATCCGTGTCCTGTGATCTTCCCCCGCACCCTGTCACAATTCCGAGAACTATCGCGTTCCTACATACGTATAATACATACGACAACTTGAGCGTGCTGTGCTAAAGAGCGCGCTTTGTTTCTCTCGGCACGAAAGGGCGTACACACAATTGCAGAACTTTGGAAAAAAAATCACCGCGGTCGCGGTCGCGGGCATTTCTTTGGGCGCGGGCTTCGGACTCGGACAGGGTGTTTTCAATAAAACAGCGACCGGGCATGGCGCTCCGGCTTGGGCGGCGGCGGCGAGTTTGCGCACCGCGGACGAGCAGAGCACGATCCGCGTCGCACGCGGCGTTTCGCCGGCGGTGGTGACGGTACTCAGCAAGGGCGGGCTCGGCTCGGGTGTCATCCTGGACGGCAACAAGGGCATCATCCTGACCAACGCGCACGTCATCCGCGACGACGAGGGCAACGCCGCGACCCGCGTCAATATCCGCCTGAACACCACGAAGGAACTGCCCGGCAGGGTGATTTACACCGACAGAAACGTGGACATGGCGGTCATCCAGGTGAACGCGACCGGCTTACCGCAGGCACAGATCGGCGACTCGGACACGCTGGAGGTCGGGCAATCGGCGATCGCGATCGGTAACCCGCTCGGTCTGGAGCAGACCGTGACCACGGGTGTCGTGTCGGCGGTCAACCGCCGCCTGTCGCCCAACGACGTGGACGGCTTCATCCAGACCGACGCGGCGATCAACCCCGGCAACTCCGGCGGTCCCCTGCTCGACTCGAACGGTCGCGTCATCGGGATCAACACGGCGGTCCTGCGCGGCAACGGCGCGGAGGGTCTCGGACTCGCGGTCCCGATCAACCTCGCCCGCGATGTGGTGGATCAGATACTGACCACCGGCACCGTAAAGCGTGTGTCCATCGGCGTCCGGTTCGGGAGCGTCACCCCAGCCACGGCGGCGCGTTTCAACCTGCCGGTGAAGTCCGGGGTGGTCCTCGACTCCGTCGTGGAGGGTTCGGCGGCGGACAGAGCCGGACTACAGCAAGGTGACATTCTCACCGCGCTGGACGGCAAGCCGCTGGAACAGGGCGGGGATCTGCTCAAGGCGTTGCGTGCGAAGCGTCCCGGCGAGACCGTGCAGCTGAGGTTCGTGCGCGGCAACGCGACCCGCACCACGTCGGTGCGACTTTCCGAAGCTACGTCGAACTAAAACGACGCGGGAGAGATTCAAGAACACCGGGGCATTTATGCTTCGGTGTTCTTTTTTAAGCCGGTTTCATCTCACGAAGGGCGCGACGACGATCCGCTCGCCGTTCGTTTTTATGACGATAGCGCCCTGACGGTCGGTACGATACATTGCCGCACCGACCGTTTTTAGTTTCGCCAGAACGTCCGGCGTGGGGTGACCGAAATTATTTTCGCTCCCCGCGGAGATGACGGCGACCGAAGGGGAGACCGCCGCGAGAAACCCTTCGCCCGACGAAAAGCGCGAGCCGTGATGCCCGACTTTCAGCACGTCGGCTTCGAGCGGTATCCCGATCTCTAACAGACTCGCTTCCGCCGACTCTTCCGCGTCTCCGGTGAAAAGTATCGTTGCGTTTTTGTAGCGCAATCGTAGCACGATGCTGTTCGCGTTCGTGACGGAGCGCGTGTTCGTCAGCAAGGTTCGTGTCGGGTGCAACACTTCGAGCGCCGCGCCGGACGTTCCGAGCGAGATAATTTGCCCGCGCGATGCCCGGGTGGAAGGCACCCGTTTTCGTCGCAAGAGTTCGCGCAATCGGGCGGAAGCATCCCCGCCGCCGTCCGGGACGCCGCCATCCAAAACATGCCGGACCGGAAACGCCCGGGCGACCGCGATCAAGCCCTGCACGTGGTCTTCGTCGGGATGCGTGGGAACAAGCCAGTCCACCCGGTTGATTCCCCGGCGGCGCAAATAAGGAACAACGATCCGACCTCCGGGCTCGCCGGTATATCGCTCGTCGGTGCCGGGATAGCCGCCCCCGTCTATCACCGCGACCGCTCCGTCCGGCGTTTCGATCACGGCGGCGTCCCCCTGACCGACGTCGAGAAACGTCACGCGAAGTTCGTTTCGCCCGCGCTGGAGGGCCATACATGGCGGAAGTACCACCAGAAGCGGAAGGGCGAAAAGCGCGGCGAGCGGAAAGGCAGCCAGTTGCGGCACTGTCGGGCGTGGCTTTGCATCGGGGAGGAATATTCGGCGGGTGGCAGCATGCCGGAACGTAAGACCGAGCACGACGAACGCGATGTAGAACAGTATCACGCTGACCGCGGAGGGAGGCGGCACGCAAACGGCGGCAAAATCGGGCGCGGCGAATAGTCGCGTCGTGTTGGCCAGTAAAGCGCAGAGCCCGTGTAGCGGCACCCACACGATCGCAGGGACGGGGAACAGCACCGACGATCCGGCGACGATCATTGAAACAACCAGAAGCAGCTCTGCGACCGGCACCAGGACGATTCCCGCGAGCGGTGCGATCAGCGATATCAGCGAAAAATGGTGCGCGGTCAGCGGCAATGCGGCGACCTGCGCGACAAAGCCGGTCATGAAAAGGAAAGCGATCCCCCGCCCCAGGCGCACTGGTATCGGCATCTGGTATTCCAGCGGGAACAGCCAGAGTTGGAGCGGGTTCATCCACAAAAGAATTCCGCCGACACAGGCGAGCGACAACTGAAAGCCGACGTCGTAGATCGCGAGCGGGTCGCAGAGCAGAATCACGAACGCCGCGACGACCAGCGCGTGAAGTGGGTCGGCGTCCCGGCGGAGCACCGGGGCGAGGAGGATCACGGTCAGCATCACGGCGGAGCGCACGGTCGCGGAGGACAGGCCGGACGCCAGCGCGAACGTCCACAGGAGCAGGATTGCGATCAGATTTGCCCCGCCGCGCAGGGCACGGTTCGCGGGCAGGTGACGCAGGGCGAACGATAGCGCGGTCGCGAACACAGCCAGGTGCAAGCCGGACACCGACAGTATATGCACCGCGCCGGTCCGCTCAAACGCGAGGCTGGTTTCGTAGGCGATGCCGCTACGCTCGGATAGCAGTATCCCGGCAACGAGGGATCTATCGCCCGGTGAAAGCGGCGAGCGGTCGACGGCGGACAGCAGCGAACGGTGTGTCTGCGCGGCGACCGCGGCGAGGGAAATCTCGGCCGCCGGTTTCGCGAGTCGCACATCCCCGGTTCGCTTCGCCAGTAGCGTGGCGAAGATGCTTTTACGCCAAAGGAACGCCCGGTAATCAAAACCGCCGGGGTTGGTCGCGCTCGGCGGGACTTCCTCCTGGCCGCGTACGGCGACCGTGTCGCCGAAGCGCGGAACCGGCCCGGCGTTCGGTGTTTGTGTGACCAGTAGCGTGCCGGACAAACGTGCACCGTTCTCCTGCGAGAGCGCCCGGAGCGGGTAGCGGAGATTGCCCTCGAATTGCCGCTCGGGTTCGGCGGCGACGGTCCCGGCGATCCAGGAAGACGGTTGCCCCGCCAGGTGCGAAACGTCATCCGGGGCGGGGGCGCCGCGCTGCTCTGCCAGCGTCGTTC
>JACMMA010000894.1 GCA_014379275.1 Armatimonadota bacterium
CCCCCTTGTGGGGGGGCGGGGCGGGGCCCGCACCCCCCCCCCCCCCCCCGCCCCCCCACTCCCCGGGGGCGGGGGGGCTTGCGACACTCCTCAATCGCAGATCCCCGCCCGGCGCGAACCGTTCGGGATGACGTTCCTTCAAGCGGGGATCTATCGGCAGTTGTTCCCCCACGGCGCGCGAGACCGTGTAATCGTTCGCATGTCCGCCGACCAGGAAAAGTCGCGCCACCTTCTCCCGAAACAGCGCCCGGTCCGAGCGGAGGACCGCCGCAAGGGACGCGAACCCCGCGACGGCGACAACATTAAGCGGTTCCGATGCCGCGTGCAACGCTTCTTTGAACCCATCCGCCCCGTTATGATAAATAATATTTCCCGCGTCCGGCGACCGCACCGCGAGAAGGTCCAGCGTACGAGTGCCGCTCATGTCGTTCTCTGGCAAAACAACCCCCATCAGAGCGAACTTTTCGTGGGATTGGAGCACGAAGGCGAGATCAAACAGGTCTGCTGGATCGAAAAGATCTGCCGACAGATCAGAAACATATAAAATCGGTGCGCGGTTCTTGGATTCTGGCATGGTTAGTGCGTACTCTACTTGGGAATCGTCAAATATCGGTGTATTTTCAAGCGAGAAACAGTGTAAAAGTCCGACCAGACTGGCAGCCATTACGACAAATGTACTGCGAACACGAGATTTTGCCGACAATGCTAACTGTTCAGAAATAATGTAACGTACTCGACACGGATTCGCCACCAGAGGGTTACGCCCTGGCCTATAAGGTTTGAAACGATCAACCATGCTCACTGCTAACACAATACGCGTTGCCCTGCAAGTTTACGGGGCCATGAACCGCCATGAATACGACCTTGTAGACGTTTTGCGCGAAGCGAACGCGGGACGGCTCCGCTCCCACCGCGCCGTCACCGCCGTCCAGGCGACCGCCGGAATCGCCGCACCGCTAGTCCTCGCACGATCCGCCCGCGATCGTGAAAAAACAGCGATGAGCAAAGCCAAAGAAATGCCGCGATGGACTGTCCGAAATGCCCTGCGTCTTTTCGGGGATCGCTACCGCGACGCCGTCGGCATCGCGCGAGATGCGGTTGAGAAAGCGGGTACGGCGAACGAGCGCAATCGACAGGCCATGCGTAAAGCATTGCGCTTTTACGGCAACCTGTGGAGCACGGCAAACCTGATACCTGTCGCGGCGTAGCACTTATAACAACTATCGGATCTTCCGACTTGACGCCTGTTTCACGGGGGCGGTACGATACCCCCATGCAGTACCGAAATTTTCCCGGCACCGAGATACAGGCGTCCACCGTGGGTTTTGGCGTTTGGACAGTGGCAACGACCTGGTGGGGGATCACCGACCGCGCCATCGGTATCGACCTTTTGCGCAAGGCGCTCGACCTGGGCATCACCTTCTACGACACCGCCGACACCTATGATGATGGAGGCGCGGAAACGATTCTTGCCGAAGCGTTCCCCGGCCGTCGCGACGAAATCACCATCGCCACAAAATTCGGCTACGATATTTATAACCACGCGCCCTCCGCCAACCAGCGCGAACGCCCCCACAACTGGACGCCCGAGTATCTCCGCTTCGCGGTGGAAAAGTCGCTGGAACGTCTGCAAACCGACCGGATTGATTTCTACCAGCTGCACAATCCGCGCATGGACGCACTGACCAAGGACGATTTGCTCGCAACGCTAGAATCGCTCCAGACCGAGGGGAAAATCCGCGCCTACGGAGCCGCGCTCGGTCCCGCGATTGACCCACGCCAGGCGGATGAGTCCGTACACGTGATCGAAAACACCGGGATGGCCGGGGTACAGATCATTTACAATCTACTGGAGCAACAGATCGGTGCCCCGATTTTCGAGTCCGCGCGAAAACATGGCAAGGCGGTGCTGACCCGTGTCCCGCATGCGTCGGGCTTGCTCGAAGGAAACCTCCACGCCGAAACGACGTTCGCGCCGGGCGATCACCGCAACTGGCGCATGACCACGAACGAAGCGAAGCGAATCTGGCTGGATAAAGGCTTGTTAAAGGTCGAGAAGCTGGGCTTTCTGACCGAGGGCACCGGACGGACGATCAGTCAGGCGGCGATCCAGTTCATCCTGTCGGAACCGAGTATCGTGTCCGTCTTGCCGAATATCTACGACGCCCCACAACTTGCCGAACTCGCGGCATCGGCAGACATCCCCGCTCTCACGCAAAGCGAGTACGCACAGGTAGCCGACCTATACGCGAACGATTTTTACTTGGACAAATAAGGGTGCCGGGCGCTATTCCGGCGGGAAGGGATTCATGTCTGAGGAAACAGTGCCGAACGAGGAAGACGAACGAGCCCGAAACCTCTGGATCGCCTTGTTCCATCAGTTCATCGATTGGGAGATGGGGGAACGTGACGAGTGGATCGGGCACCAGTTACAGTTCGGTTGGTACTCACGCGAAGGCGAGACGAGGTGCGCCCGGCGCACGATACTGAGAAGGCTGTTCCCAGAGGAGCGGCTCGAATCCTACGACCAACTGGTGCTCGCCAAAGAGATAGAGTATGGCACCGGACGGTACGTCTACGATCACTTCGACAAAGACGACATGAACTGGCGGGGCTACTGTGATCGCGTCAACGAAATCCTCCACGAGAAGGCGCTGACGGTTCATTGGTTGCACCCGGAATGAAGTGCTACTGCGACAAGGGCAACGGGGCATGGCGGATGTTCCGCCATGCCCCGTTGCCCTTGTCGTTCTATGCCGGCTACTTCTGCCCGGTGATGGAGGCGACCACGGCGCGGTTGCCCGTGTTCGCGCCTTGCAACTGTTCGCGCAAGCCTTGCTCGTTGTCGAGTGCCATCAAGAGTGCGGCGCGAACGATGTCGGCTTTGCTCGCTCGGATTCCGAACCCGCGCATTTGAAGCCACGTCTGGTCCATTCGTGCGCCCTCTTCCTGCGTGAGGTAGGCAACGACGCGGACGGCAGACGCATCGTTTTCCAGGTTCGCCGCGATAGATGTCAGCGGTGCGGCGGGGGCTTCCGACATCTCGATTTCGTTCGATGGTTGTGTCAGGAGCACCCGGCGGTGCGGCATTTTTCCATTACTTATTGGCACGTTGCAAAACCTCCTCGGTTAGGTTGCGGTATTCAGTCGCCGCCATACTGGTCGGGTCGGCGACAATTGCGGGCAGTCCGGCTTGCGCCGCGTATTCGTGAGCGATGCGCCGCCCGATGGTGGACTCCATGATCAGGTCGCCCAGATCCTCACGAAGTTCCGCTTCGGTCCGCCGCGCCGCGACGGTTCGGGAGTCGGCGAATGTCACAAATATACCGCCTAAAAGCAGCTTCGGGTTCAAACCGCCCTGTCGTACTTCCTCCACGGTTTGTAGAAGGTCTCTCAGTCCCGCCGCAGAAAGAAGCGCGGGTGTTACCGGGACGAAAAGATACTGTGATGCGACCATCGAGTTGATAGTAATCAAGCCGAGCGACGGCGGCGCGTCGATGATCACCCAATCGTACTCGCCACGCACATCTTCCAATGCCCGCGCCATGAATCGTTCCCGCCCGGTTTTCGGGACGAGAAGGAACTCGGTGTCGGCAAGAAGGCGTGACGCGGGACAAAGGTCAAGTCCGGGCACCTGCGTCGGCTGTGTCGGCACCGGAAGCCCGGAAAGCATCGCGTCGCCGATAGTGACTTCGACTTCGTTCGGGTCCGTGCCGAGTGCCAGAGTCATTGAACCTTGCGGATCGGCATCTACTGCGAGCACTCGCAGACCCTTTTGTGCCATTCCCGCGGCGAGGTTTACAGTCGATGTCGTCTTTCCGACGCCGCCTTTCTGCTGAGCAATGGTGATAATTCGCATACGTTCCCCCAAATCATTTGTAAACTTGCGTTAGAGTTAAGCCGGAAACCGACATCCGACGTGTGTCCGTGTACGAAGATCAATCTATCATTCGCACACTCTGTTAGAATTGTCGGCAACCGGTAGAAAAAATTGCAGTACTAGGTTCCGTGCTGTTACAATGATAGCACAGTATTAAACGACATGCAGATTGGCGATTACACCCCACACGCGTCGTGTCCGTCATGCGTTCTCCTCGCGACGGCATCCTGGATAGGAGTCGCTGAAAACCAACCAGATCCTGTTAACGCATTGTTTGCAAGATCCGTGCCGGGGCATTGCCGCCCGATCGCGACTTGCCCGACATATCCAGTGACACATACGCGGCACGACTTTTGCAATGGCAGCGTTCGGGGAGAGTTCCGAAAGACGAGTAGTGCTCTCACGGTACTGTATTGCCGTCTGGCATAGATTTTGCAACCCTTCCAAAGTAGCAAACATCGCCGCGAGTATCAAGTAACGAACGCAACCTGTTTCCGCCGACCGCAAGGATCGTTGATCCTGTCGAACGAACTTGCTACGCTACTCTGCTGTAAAACGTCGAAAGTAACAACTTGGTGCGGAAAAAGGCACGTGAATACGCGCGCTGCTTTCCCGTGTGCGACGAGGAGCCTTGTCTTAAAATGTCACAAATGCAGACCCAGACCATGCTGGAAATCGAAAAGATTCGTCCCGCGGAAGACCAACCGCGTAAGACGTTCTATCAAGAAAGCCTTGAAGAGCTTTCATCCTCTATTAAAGAACGCGGCGTCCTTCAGCCGATCGTGGTACGTCCCCTATCGGGCGATAAAGAGGGCCTGTACGAGATCGTGATGGGGGAACGGCGGTTCCGTGCCTCCCAAATGGCGGGCCTGACGCACATGCCGGTCGTGATCCGCGACCTCAACGACGAAGAAGCGGCCGCGGATGCGTTGCTGGAAAACTTCCAGCGCGAGGATATGAACGCCATCGAGAAGGCGCGCGCGGTCCAACGACTCCTGCAATTCATGACATACGAGAAGGCGTCGAAAACCCTCGGTGTCTCCGAAACCACGGTAAGGCGTATGCTTGAACTCCTAGAACTGCCCCCGCATGTCCAGAGCGAGTTGATCGCACGTCCCGGTGCCCCGGTGACCAACTTCAACGAAGGCCATGCCCGTGCTCTGATCGGTTTGAACGACGACCCATCCACACAAATGCGGCTCGTTCTCAAGGTCAAAAAGGATAAATTGTCGGTTTCGGGGCTCGAACAGCTGATCAATGCGATTCAGAAATATCCGACGAAAAAGGAAGTGTTTTTGCATGTTTCGGCGTCGGTCGCGGACCAGATGATTCGCTCGCTGACGGCGAAAGAAGAGCGCAAACGCCCCTACAGGGCGCAAACCGCGAGGGAGCATCTGAAGGCGATTGACAAGCAGATGACGATGATCGGCGACCTGATGGACGATCGCATCGTTGAATTTCTTGCCAACGAAGAAATGAACCAACTCCTTGCCACGGTCGCGCAAGCCACGCGGCAGATGGAAGTCTTCACCCACAAGGTGCGGGAGGCACTGGAGAATAAAGATTACGGCTTCAGTGAAGTGTATATACACTGCCCACTTTGCGGACGTATCGAACTGATCGGATCGTTGCGGTGTAGCGTCTGCTGGACGATTCTGCGCCGGTGCTACGACTGCGGTCACTACGATAAGCAGTTCGAGCGGTGCACCAAGCTCGATAAGCAAGTTTTTCTTGCCGAAGCGGAGAACCCGAAAGAGTATTCTCCTTCCTACAAATGCTCGTTCTACAAGCCCAAGTTCACGCCCCAAAGTATGAAACTGAAGATGACCGAAAAATAAAAAATCTTTTGACAGAAAGCACGCTATATTTCTTTGAGTATAGCGTGCTTTTTTATTGATAAATCACTCCGGAATACGTTTTTTAATCTTCGCTTAATGATTGCTTAATCAAAGTATTGTATCCTTCGGGAGGCGCTCATTTCTTGATGCGCCGAGCTCCTCCCGTTCACACCGCTCACAATCAGTCATTTAGAGGTAAGAATATTATGGAATTACGCGTCAAGCCCCTCGGCATCATCACCATCCTTGCGTTGATCGGTATCGCCGTCGGCATTGCCTGGGCGGTTTCAAACAACCTGGGTAAGCAGCAGATCGCTAACGAGATCAGGCCGGACGAGGGCATAGGTGGCGAGATACTCTTCGCCACATCGAAAACAAAGAAAGACTGGCTCGACGAGCAGTCCGAATTGTTTAACCAACAGTACGCCGACAAAAAAGTGAAAGTCGTTATCGAATACGGGGAAACCCGCGACTCCTACCAGGACATCATCAACGGCAAGAAAAACGTCGCCCTATGGGGACCATCCTCCACCGCGTGGATCGGTGCGCTGGGAAACTACTGGCAGACGAACAAAGGAAAGCAGCTTTTCGACACGGCAAAGCCGGAAGAGTACAAGATTTACCTGAAAACACCGATGGTATTACTAACGACGAAAGATAAAGTGCCCCACTTACGACCGTTGCTCGCCGCAAACGGCAAAACCTGGGATAACCTGCATGACCTTTCGACCGGTAAGATACCGTGCCCGTGGGGCAAGTTCAAGTATTCGTACGCAGACCCGATCAACGCGGGCTCCGGATTCATGATGCTTTCGATGTTGATTACCGACTTCACCAGTAAACATCCGGAAATCAAGGGCACCGACGCAGTCGTAAATTCGAAGGCATTCGCGGAGCATATGAAGGGGTTGAACACAAGCTATGTGTACGACGAGCCGGCGTTTAAAGGTTCTACGGACCTGCTGAAGTCATTCCTTGCCGATCCCAGTAAGTACGACTTCATCCTGACATACGAATCGAACGCGCTCAAAGAATCCTTGAAAAACCCGCAACTAGCCGTCATCTACCCGAATCCGACGGCGACTACGGATATGAGCATCGTCGCCTTCACCGGGGCGGAGTGGCTTTCCCCCGAACAGAAAAAAGGGGCGAAACTGTTCATGCAGTTTTTGAGCGAAAAGAAAGCGACGGAAGCGGGGGTGAAGACCGCATTTCGCACCGCGAACCCGGTGCCCGGCGTCTCGCTAAACCCCGAGCTGAAAAAGGTCGCCGCGCAGGGCTTCCAGGAATCGTTCACGGCGTCGGAATTGCCGTCGTATGAGCCGGTCAACCAGGCCGCCGCCAACTGGCGACAGATGATGAAGCCGTCGCCCGCCGTGGCGGCACTGATAAAAGCGAAGGACGAAAAAGAAGTGAAGAAATGAGCGCCGATCTTCGGTGCCCGAGACGGCGCCCCGGGTTCGGGGCACTGTCTTCTACTTTCCTTGTAAGGGTCGCGTCCCCAGTTCTTTAGCGACAGCGCCCAGCGGCTATGGGGGTCTTTTTCCTGCGGACCCTGGGCCGAGTGGCGCTCGAAGTAGCCGACTACTTTTCGCATGTGCGCGTCGTCGTCATCGAGTTTTGCTTTCTTTTTGTGTAAAATCTCGACGATTCTGGTTCCCGACTGATGGCCGACGGATTCCTTCGATTCATCGTCGCCCGATTCGCCTTTGAAGCCTACTTCTTTGGATTCGTCGGTTTCCAGGAACTTCTCGATTTGCGAGGCCGACATGTTTACCAACTAGTGGAAGTCGCGGTAGATATCGGCTTTGTCATCGTCTGTTATGGCCGCCATGGTCCCATACCCCTTGCTAATCTTTGCGTAGTTCGCCCGGCTTGTGCGCCGCCTCGGCCCCTGTCTTGTCGGATTTCACGAGGTACTCGGGGTTATCTTTGCTCGCTTTGACGTCGTGACCCTTTATCTTCATCGGTTCGGTCAATTTCTTGACGATCGTGCCATGAATCTCGCCCTGCGAGGCGTCCCACGTCACCGAATCTCCTTTTTTAAGTGGCTGCTCTTTTTTATCGGACATGTTAGTGCTTTCTAATTCCGTCGTTTGCGCGAACGACATCGCGTCGATTGAAAGATACCCGTGCGTGCGACGCCCGCAAACGCGTAACTGCTATAGGTAATGCCAGGCCGTAATCGCCACTATAAATTTAACAATTTCTTAATCTAAAGTCCGGCGGGAACCTGTATCATGCTTGCAGGGTCGATTACCCTAATCATTAACGACGCTCGTCGCTTCTTGTATCGCGCCTTACCGCGCACAATCCATTCGTGGAGGAATCAGCCGATGTTTCGTGCAACCGTTCCAACTCCGAAAAAACGCACATCCTGTGCGTTTACACTAATCGAACTGCTTGTTGTTATCGCTATTATCGCGATTCTCGCCGCGATACTGTTTCCCGTCTTCGCCCAGGCTCGCGAATCCGCTTACAAAACGACGTGCGCCTCCAATCTTCGACAACTGGGCACGGCGTTCATGATGTACGCCACGGACTATGACGACCTGTTCCCTTGCCCCGGCGGCGGCACCCAACTCATCAGTTCCGGTGCCAGTTCTGCGACCGGTTGGATTCAATCCAACCCGGACAATTCTGTCAGCGGCATCTTCCCGTATGTGAAATCCGGCGACAAGTTATCCGCGAGAGCCAACATGTTTTCGTGTCCGTCTGCCGAAGACTTCACCGGGACAAATACCGGTCTTCCTATCGCCGGGGTTGACAAACAGCGTTCGTTCATCATGAACGACTACGCCCGCGCCAGCCATCCGGGGACATTTGAAACGAACGTCACCAACCCGACGCCCAGACAGCCCGACAGTTTCGCAACCGGGATTTCCACCGCGTCTATCCCGGAACCCAGTAGCCTGATTCTTCTCTACGAAGGGTCGCAACAAACCACCGCCGCCAACGCGGGCGCGACGAACCGCAACGGGGCACCGCTCCACCGCCGCACGATGGGAACATCGAGTCGTATCCCTTTCACCATCGGTTTCCCGATCGGGCTGCATTCGAGCAAAACCATGTCTAACTTTCTGTTCGCGGACGGACATGTCAAAACGATGAAACCCGGCGCGACCTGGACGAAGGCGATTGACGCAAAATTCGCGCAGATAAACCCGGA
>JACMMA010000895.1 GCA_014379275.1 Armatimonadota bacterium
CCACCAGGGCGTCCCCCACCGGGTCTACCACCGCCAGGGCGTCCGCCACCCGGACGTGCGCCACCGCCACCGGGTCTACCACCGCCGGGTCTCGCTCCACCATATCCGCCACCACCGGGTCGTCCAGCCATAGGCTATTCGTACTTCGCTCCTTAAAGCCCGCTACCGTGCCGTCACTTTTAAATCAACCGAGTTGCTATGCAACTCGGGCGCCTCAGACGATAGCGTCAAAATATCAGGGCCGCGCTTGGTTATTGCGACGGTATGTTCAAAATGCGCGGACAAGGTACCATCTTTTGTAACCACTGTCCACTTATCGTCAAGCGTGACCGTTTCACGCTTACCCACGTTCACCATAGGCTCGATCGCCAGAGTCATCCCATCTATAAGACGGATACCCTGTCCCGGCTTGCCGAAATTCGGCACTTCCGGGCCTTCGTGCAGGCGCCGCCCGACGCCGTGACCAACGAGTTCCCGGACCACGGAAAAACCCGCCGCTTCCACGTGCCGCTGAATCGCGGACGCGACTTCGCCCATTCGTGCACCAACACGCGCTTTCGCGATTCCCTGGTACAACGCTTCCCGCGTCACACGCAAAAGTTCCTTCGCTTCCGGGGAAACATCGCCCACCGGAATCGTTATCGCTGAGTCTGCGATATATCCGTTCAGGGTACACGCGAAATCAAACGATACCAGATCCCCGGACTGCAAAACGCGCCCACCCGGTATACCATGTACCACAGCATCGTTCACGGAAATACACGCCGCAGCCGGAAATTTGTTGTATCCCAGAAACGTCGGTACCCCGCCACGTTCACGGCAGATGGACTCCGCCAGACGGTTCAAATCTTCGGTCGTCGTCTTTCCTGCTACCACGGATTTCTCCACAGTTTCCAGAACTTCGGCGACTATCCGCCCCGCCGCTCGCATCTTTTCAATATCAGCAGCAGACTTGCGCACAATCATCGAGTATACCAAACTTTCTTAGGTATTGCAAATCAAGTCTTCAGGATCAACCACGGAAGAGGTACCTGTTTTCAAGATCGCAACGGTTTTTAAGATTTGCGTGTTGCCTCTACAATGGCAACACGATATATCGGCGGAACAGACTCCCCAGATCCCGCTCGCCCTTAGTGGCTAATGCACCAACGTCTCGACGATTCGCGCAAACACCTCTTCCTCGGTGCCTTCCGCATTTACGGCTATCAAGCTACCCCGGCTCTCATAGTAACCGAGCAATGGCTTCGTTCTTTCCGCATATAGACCGAGGCGAACCACAATACGCTCCGGCAGATCGTCCTCACGCACCGACAGTCCGGCGAAACCGCACTCATCACAAACACCAGCGACCTTGGGCGGCGACAGAAGTGCGTGGTACGATTCTCCGCAACTTGGGCAGGTGATCCGGTTCGAAAGCCGCTCGATTACCACCGCTTCGCTCACCTGTAGCGCGATAATCGCATCTAACTTTTCGCCCCTCCCTCCCAGGAACCCGTCCAAGGTTCGTGCTTGCGGCGCGGTCCTCGGATACCCGTCTAGCACAAAACCTTTTGCCGCTTCGGGTTCGGCGAGTTCGCCGAGCATCAATGCGTTCGCCGTCTCGTCCGACACCATCCTGCCATCATTGATCGCACGCGCCGACTGCGCGAACGCGCTGTCCGTACCGCTCGCAATGATTCGACGCAGTAAATCGCCCGACGACAGGTGCGGGATCTCGAAATGCGACGCTAGCCGCGTTCCCTGTGTCCCTTTTCCTGCGCCGGGCGGTCCTGTAATAACTAGTCGCATTCGGTTAGGTGCTGGTGCGTGGTACTGAAGGCTGGGTATCGGAAAGAGAGTGCCTCAACATTCTCCTTTTCTTTCCACTGACCTCAAACATCCAGCACCATAGAACCTTCTCCCCTCGCTCAAGCGGCCTTTCGTGCTCCGGCGTAAGTGCGGGCACCCGCCGTTGCCATATTTGCTCCGCCCTGCGGCGGACCCGACGAGGTACGAATGAACCCTTCGTAGTTCCGCATCGCCATCTGCGCTTCGATCGCAGTCATCGTTTCCAGCGCCACACCGACGACGATCAAGAGCGATGTGCCGCCGACCAGTGAGAACGTATTGATTCCGGTCCAGGTTGGCGCCCAGTACTGAACCAGTGAAATAACCGCGAGGAACACGGCGCCAGCAAGCGTAATGCGTGACAGGACTTTGTCCAGATATTCCGCGGTCGGCTTGCCCGGACGCACACCCGGTATGATCGAGCCGTATTTCTTCAAATTGTCAGCCATGTCGTGCGTATCGTACTGCATCGCCACAAAGAAATAGGTGAAGAACAGGACCAGCGTAGCGAAGATCAAACTCGCCCAGATGCTCCCGCCCGGTTGTAGCCACGTCGTAGCTTGTTGCAACCACTCTATATTGGGGAAGAACTGCGCCACGGTCGCCGGGAAAAGCTGAATACTCATCGCGAAGATAACCGGTATAACACCGGCAGTATTCACCTTGAGCGGCAGGAACGACGTGCCCGCCTGGCTCATCCTCGTTCCGACGATACGTTTCATGTGATGTACAGGAATCTTGCGGACACCTTGCGTCATGTAAATGACACCGACGATAGACGCCAGGAACAACGCGAGCGTCGCCACTACGCCGACGATCTTCGTCGGGTCACCCGCCACCAGTTGCGCGGTCTGGATGACTTGTCCGGGTAACGACACCATGATACCGACGAAAATCAGGAGCGAAATTCCGTTCCCAATCCCCTTCTCGGTCATCTGCTCGCCGAGCCACATCAAGAACATAGTCCCCGCCGTCAGCGTAACGACAACGATCAACAAGTTCGGGATGCTCTTCGCGATTGCACCGTTGGAGGACAGCAGTTGATACAAGCCGAATGCCTGCAAGAAAGCAAGACCGACCGTGACGTAACGCGTGATCTTGTTGATCTGCTTGCGTCCCGAATCGCCCTCTTTCTGCATCGCTTGCAGTTGCGGAATGGCCACCGTCAGAAGTTGCATGATGATCGAAGCGTTAATGTAGGGCATAACGCCCAGCGCAATCACCGAAAACTTCCGCAGTGCGCCGCCCGAGAAAATGTCCAGCGCACTGAACACCCCGGTTCCGACTAGTTTTTCAATGGCTTCGTGATTCACGCCCGCCGCCGGAACGTGAAGCGCAACCACATAGACCGCGAATATCATCAGCACAAACTGAATGCGCTTCCGAATATCCGGGACCTGCATCGCCGCAACCAACTTGTCAAGCATCGTTTTACAAAACTCCCTACAAGATTTAACCACAGAGACACAGATTGCGAAATCGCGGAGCGATCTGCGCACGGACACAGAGTTCTGGAGAGTTCCTGAAAAACTCTCTCAACCCCTCCGCGTCCTCTGTGTCTCCGTGGTTAAACACTCCGAACGCGGAACTAGTTGGCTGCCCGGGCGGCGGCGTTCGCCGCACGGTTTTCGGCGATGACATCCGTCATCGTGCGGGCGGTATCGGTAACCTGGACCGTGCCACCTTTTTCAGCGATCAAGGCTTCCGCCGCGCCACTGAACTTGGCTGCCACGACCGTCAGGCTTTTGGTCAGTTCGCCACCCGCTAGTATCTTTACGGGCAAAGAGGTATCTTTTATTACCCCATGAGCAAGTAAAAATTCCGCCGTGATTTCCGTGCCGTTCTCGAACTGCTCTAAATCGGATACGTTCACGATGTGGTAGTGGGTTTTGTAGCGGCCGTTGTTGAATCCCCGCGACGTTAAGCCGGTACCCAAACCGCGCTGTTTCGGCAGGCGGCGGTGGAGCGGTGTCTGCCCGCCTTCGAAACCGACCTTGGATTGCCCTCTCGCTTTATCACCTTTGTGACCGCGGGTAGACGTTTTGCCATGCCCGGAGCCGGGACCACGACCGATTTTCTTGCGACGCTTGACCGAACCCGGAGCGGGTCTAAGATCTGTAAGGTTCATTATTTCGTCCCTCCGGAAGAAGCGGATGCTTCTCCGGTCGCGGATCCTTCCGCAACTTCCTCGAACGTGACGAGATGGCGAACCTTATGGATCATGCCGCGAATCGCCCCGTTGTCGGTTTGGATAACACTGTGCCGGATGCGGCGCAATCCGAGAGAGCGGACCGTCAGGCCCTGCGATTTCTCGTACCCGATCGCGCTTTTTATCTGTGTAATCTTCAGCTGTGCCATTATTCGGTTGTTCCTTCCAGGGCTTGCGCCATGTCCGGCGTGCTTTCCGTCGCCGGGGCAACGACCGGCGTGACCGGCTCCACAGCAGCAGACACGACGACCGCGCCGATGGTAGAGCCGCGTCGTACTTCCTCGACCGTCTTGCCGCGCAGTTGCGCGACCGTCTCGATGGTGCGAAGTTTCTTCAAGGCGTTGATCGTCGCCCAGGCGTTGTTGATCGGGTTGTTCGACCCGATGGACTTCGCCAGAACGTCGCGGACGCCCGCCGCTTCGAGCAGGATGCGCACCGCGCCGCCCGCAACCACGCCGGTACCCGGAGCTGCCGGCTTCAGCAGGACCTGGGTGGCGCCGTGTGCGGCGAGGACTTCGTGCGGGATCGTGCCGTCCACCATCGGGACGAGTATCAACTGTTTTTTCGCGTCCTCGGTACCCTTGCGGATCGCGTCGGGGATAGCGCGGGCTTTTCCGAGTCCCGCCCCGACATGACCCTCGCCATCGCCGACGACAATCAGCGAGGACCAGGACATCGTACGCCCACCCTTATTGGTTTTTTGGACCTTGTTTGTCCGAACGATGCGCTCCCCGAGATTGTTGAGCGTATCGGCGTTAATTCGTATCATGTGCGTGCTTCCTTAAAAGTCCAGTCCGCCTTCACGTGCGGCGTCGGCGAGGGCTTTGATACGCCCGTGATAAAGATAACCACCCCGGTCGAAGACGACTCTCTCGACGCCGGCGGCCTTCGCGGATTCGGCGATCAGTTTGCCGACCGATGCCGCACCCTCGACATTCGCGCCCTTTACGCCGTCCGCCTTGAGGGAAGACGCGGAGGCGAGAGTATGCCCTTTCGTATCGTCGATGATCTGCGCGTAAATGTGCTGACCGGAGCGGTATACGGCGAGGCGCGGTCGTTCCGGGGTTCCTTCGACACGCTTGCGGATGCGCGTATGGATCCGTAGGCGGATTTCTTTTCGTTTGACGTTCATGTAATTGGTTCTTCCTGCTCGTTTCCGAGATGCGGGTAAGGGGAAGGGCTATGCACCGATCCCCATGCCGCCGCAGAGGATTTCCGAACCGGACCCCGCGCACCAATAAGAGCACCGGGGTCTGGTTCAGGAAGGCCTACTTATTTTTTCTTCGCTCCGCCTTTACCACCCTTGGCACCGGCTTTACCGGACTTACCGGCCTTGCGCCGTACGACTTCGGTGCTGTACCGAATACCCTTGCCTTTATATGGCTCGGGCGGTCGCACCTTGCGGATTTCGGCGGACTGTTGACCGACGGTCTCTTTGTCCATTCCGGCAACAGTGACGATCGGCATACGGGTACCGGGGTCTTGTACTACCGCGAACGAAATACCTTCTTTCGGCTCGATGTGAACCGGGTGGGAGTAGCCGACGTTCAGTTGCAGGTTCTTGCCGTTCAACTGGGCGCGGTATCCAACACCGGTCATGTTCAGGATCTTCTGAAAACCGGTGGAAACCCCGGTCACCATGTTGAAAAGCAGTGTACGGGTCAGACCGTGCAAGGCACGGTGGCGGTCATGATCGGTCGGTCGCTCGACGCGTGCGATAGCACCGTCCAGGACGATCTTCATTTCCGGCGAAAATGTTTTAACAAGAGTGCCCTTCGGTCCCTTGACAGTTACCCGCCCGTCGGCCTCGGCGCTAATAGAGACGCCCGCCGGGACAGTGATAGGTTGTTTTCCGATACGTGACATAGTTTGTGGTTAACTCCCTGATATTCGCCCCCCATCCCCCGGTTCTGTGGGAGCCGGAGGGGGCGTCACCCGTGCCTTTCGGGCGCGCCGACTTATGATCTCCCTCAGGCGCGCACCCCCAGGACCGGGGGATGGGGGGCGAATATCAGTCTCGATCACCGCGACAGCGGTTTGAACAGAACTGTCGCAAATAAAGTTGGTATTAATAGATGAAGGCGAGGACTTCGCCGCCGATTCCGATGCGCTTGGCTTGCTTGCCCGTCATCACGCCCTTCGACGTAGTGAGGATAGCGACGCCGAGACCGCGCTGGACGACCGGGATCTCGTCCGCCGGGGCGTAGACACGCAGGCCGGGCTTGGACACACGCTTTAGTCCGGCGAGAGCCGGGATGCGACGCTGTCCGACGCTCTGCATGTAGCGGAGCGCAACCTTGATGCGGTTTTGCGGGGTGTCTTGAATCACTTCATACCCCTTGATGAACCCCTCGGCGAGCAGAATACGAAGGATCTCGCGTTTCAGCTTGCTGTCGGGCAGTTCGAGAGTGTCGTGGTTTGCCGCCGTCGCATTGCGGAGGCGCGTCAAAAGGTCACCGATAGGATCGGAGATTACCATTTTCTATATTCTCCTTGTTTCCTAGTACGATGCCTTGCGGACACCGGGCAGAAGACCGCGGTGTGCAAACTCGCGGAAGATGATGCGGCTGACTCCGAAGACACGGATGTAGCCGTGGGCGCGACCGGTAATGGAACACCGATTCTTGAGGCGTGTCGGGGACGCGTCACGCGGCAGTTTGGCAAGACCTTCGTAGTCTTTCTTTTCTTTTAACTCTTTGCGGATCGCGGCATACTTTTCCACCGTTTTCAGGCGGCGTTTCTGTCGCTCTTTCCATGCTTCTCGTGCCATTATTTACTCCAGTTTCGAGCGGTTTTGCGGTCGCTCGCACTTTGGCGCGGTGCGGAAAATATTCCCGCCCGCTCTTTGGGTGTTTTTAAGGTGTGTCCGGAAGTGATACCGCGAAAGCTGCGGGTACCGTCGCCATGACCGGGACACCTTATCACGGCCAGACGGCGTTCGCAAACCGAGCCGGCACCGGCACGCTTTGCACAGCAACTTTTTGATCACATAAGGTAAGAAGTCAGAAAAACTTATTGGCCTGGCCGATTTACTTTGTGCCGACGTTCGGTGCGCGAAAATCCACCTCGGATGCTGACCCGCAAGGGGTTGTTTTTTCTTGCAACTAGGTTCGGCGCATGGTATCATTCGCACCGTCAAAACGTATTTTGTGGCAACGTAGCTCAGCCGGTTAGAGCATCGGATTCATAACCCGAAGGTCGGGGGTTCAAGTCCCCCCGTTGCTATTTACTGTTTTTCATTGACACTCCTTGATAGTCTCAAGGGGTGTCTTTTTTCGTTTCGGTGTTACACCGTTTCGCCTCCCCCGCCCCATCAAAACGCGCCTCCGTAAAAGATTTACGAATTCTTGAGAAATTCGCGGTCAAATCGACCCCGAAGTGGATGGACTAAATATCTGTACCTAACACGTACAAACCTGACCACCACGGAGGCACAATGAAATGCAATATCTATCGACTGTTGACGACTACCTCAACGACCTCGTTCACCTGCGCGGGCTTAGCAAGTCCACGCAGATCACCTACCGATCCGCCCTGCGCCAGTACGGCAACTGGCTCGTCTCGGTCGGGGCCGCGAAAAACGCGGACGCCCTGACCTACCAGACCGCCCTCACCAAAGAGACCGTCA
>JACMMA010000896.1 GCA_014379275.1 Armatimonadota bacterium
ATAAAGGCAAGGTGCTTTCTTTTTTGTCGGGTACCCCCTGGGTGGCGCCGTCCGCCACCCAGGGGGTACCCGACAGAAAAGAAAGCACGTTATAATAGCCGCATGGAAATTGTTTTAGGACTGCCTAAGGGAAGCCTTCAGGACGCCACGTTTAAGTTGTTTGAAAAAGCCGGCTGGAACATTCGGGTGGATACTCGCTCCTACCAGCCCGTCGTGGACGACATCGAGATTCGCGCCATTTTGATGCGCCCGCAAGAAATCCCGCGCTACTTGCAGGACGGTATCATCGATGTCGGGCTGACCGGTAAAGACTGGATCGAAGATTGTGCCGCCGATGTCCACGAAGTCTGCGAACTGATCTACAGCAAGATCACACGCAACCCGATTCGCATCGTTCTCGCCGTGAAAGACGATTCCCCGATCAAAGGTCCGCAAGATTTGGCGGGGATGCGCGTCGCGACCGAATACGTGCGCCTCGCCGAGCGGTATTTCGCCGGTCACGGCGTGGTCGCCGACATCGAGTTCTCGTGGGGCGCGGACGAAGTCAAGGTCCCTGACCTCGCCGATGCGATCGTGGTCAACACCGAAACCGGTTCCAGCCTCCGCGCCCATAATTTGCGCATTGTCGACACCCTGCTCGTCTCCACCACCCGCCTTGTCGCCAACCATAAGTCCTGGACGGACCCGGAGAAGCGGGCGAAGATCGAGAACATGGCACTGCTCCTGAACGGTGCACTGAACGCCGAATCACTCGTAGGACTGAAGATGAACGTCGGAGTGAGCGACCTGGAAGCGGTGGTCGGGCAGCTGCCGTCGCTCAAACGTCCCACCGTTTCGCCGCTTTTCCGTGACGAGGGCTTCGCGGTCGAGATTATCATCAGTGAAAAAGAAGCCCGTGATCTGATCCCGGCGCTGAAACGTGCCGGGGCGACCGGGCTGGTCGAGTACCCGCTCAACAAGGTGGTTTATTAACCTGGTATGAACCCCTGGCAAACCCTGTTCACAGGCGCGCAACGGTCGCCGCGCTATCTGATCGGTCTGATGTCCGGTACCAGCGCGGACGGCACCGACGCCGCATTGGTGCGCTTCGAGAACGACGCCGCCGAATTAGTCGCGTTCGCGTTCGTACCGTTCGCGGAGGATCTGCGGGACCGCGTTCTTGCGGTTTCGTGCGGGCAGGGCAATGCCGAGACCGTGTCGCGGCTTTCGGTGGAACTCGCGGTGCAGTACGCGGACGCGGTCCAGGCGGTTTACAGCGCGGCAATACTGCCCGACTCGGAGCGTGTTCTTGCCATCGGTTGCCACGGGCAGACGGTTTCGCACACGCCACACGGCGCATTCCCGGCGACGCTACAACTCGGCGATGCGGCGACGCTGGCGACGCGCACCGGGATTCCGGTCGTATCGAATTTCCGCAGTGCCGATATCGCGCTGGGCGGGCAGGGCGCGCCGCTCGTCCCGTTCGCGGACTGGCGGCTGTTGGCTCACCCGACCAAAACCCGCGTCTTGCAAAACATCGGCGGCATTGCCAATGTAACCTTTCTTGTGGCGGGCGGTACCGCCTCCGACGTGCGCGGGTTCGATACCGGACCTGGCAACATGCTGATCGACCATTTAGCCGGTTGGGCGACCGGGGGCAAGGCACACTTCGACGAGGACGGCGCGATAGCACGTCTCGGCACTGTACGACAAGACCTGATGGACCGGCTGTTCGATCATCCTTTTTTGCAAATCGCCCCGCCCAAATCGGCGGGGCGCGAGGAGTTCGGCACGACGTTGGCGCACGACATAGAGCAGTTCGCCGTGACCCAGTCCCTACGCCCCGCCGACGTTCTCGCTACCGCTACCGCCTTCACCGCGTACAGTATCGCCTCTGCCTACGATCGGTTCCTGCCCCGGTTGCCGGACGAGGTGATTGTGAGCGGGGGTGGGGCGCGAAACCCGGTATTGATGCGATTTCTACGTGAAAAACTGGCAACAATACCGGTTCTCATTTCGGACGATCTGGGTATAAACGCAGAGGCAAGAGAGGCGATCGCCTTCGCAGTCCTCGCCGACGCAACGCTGTCGGGGTTGCCCGCGAGTTTGCCCGCCGTCACCGGGGCGAGCTGCGCGACGATAACGGGCGGGGTGACACTGCCGGGTTGAAACCGCCGCGCAAAAAACGCGGTAGAATAGGGAGCCGCCGTGAACGAAGCCGCCTCTAACACGTCAAATGACACAGCCCGGACGGATCCCGTAGCGGCGCGTCCCCTCATTTCGCAGGACGCGATCCCCGCCGCGAGAGTGCCGCTATTCCCCCGCATGTCCCGGAAACTGCGCAACTGGCTACGCACGTTGCACCACGACCCGACGGCGGAGGAGCGCGCCGCCGACGAGCGCCGCGCCCGCCTTTTAGACGAACTCAACCGCGCCGTTTCCGACGCCCCCGAGGACATGCCGCTACGCGACGTGATCTCCCGCATCAACAAACACTATAGCGACTAGGGATGATGGAAACCCGTGTCACAGATCAGTCATGCTAATAAGCATAGTATGCGATCTGCCCACGTTGCCTTCTGGACAACCGCCCCATCTCCCAAAAAACGCGACTTCTGATTCGCGAAAAGGGGACCCCGGATTAAAACAACCCGCTGATCCGCCCGTTTTCGTCGCAGTCTATGTCGAGGGCGGCGGGGTGCGCCGGGAGCCCCGGCATCGTCATGATCGTTCCGGCATACGCGACGACAAATCCGGCCCCCGCCGAGAGCTTGGCATCGCGGACGGTGAGCGTGTGACCGGTCGGGGCGCAACGCTTCCCGGGGTCGTCGGAGAACGAGTACTGCGTCTTGGCGATGCAAACGGGCAGATGACCGTAGCCGCGTTTCGTCAGATACGCGAGCCGGTTCCGCGCGGCGGGCAGAAACGTAACGCTGTCCGCGCGGTAAATCGCTTGGGCGACGGTTTCGATCTTCTTTTTGAGCGGGAGGCTGTCCGGGTAAAGCGGCACGAATTGCGCGGGCGTCGATTCGAGAGTTTCGCGCACCAGATCTGCCAGCTCCAATGCCCCGTCGCCGCCCTTTGCCCAGCCATCGCAGAGCGCGATCGGCAGACCCTTTTCGTCACAAAGCCGGGTCAGCGCGGCGACCTCGGCGTCGGTGTCGTCCGTGAATCGGTTGATCGCCACTACCACCGGCAGGCCGAACTTCCGGAGGTTTTCCGCGTGCCTCGCCAGATTCGCAAACCCGGACTCCAGAGCCGCAACGTTCTCAACGGAAAGCGTCGGCACCTCGACGCCCCCCTGCCATTTCAGCGCGCGAACGGTCGCGACCAGTACCGCGAGATCGGGGGCGAGGCCGGTCTGGCGCATCTTGATGTCGCAGAACTTTTCTGCCCCGAGGTCCGCCCCGAAGCCCGCCTCGGTGACACATATTTCGCCGAGCGCGAGCGCGAGCCGGGTCGCGACCACCGTGTTGCAGCCGTGCGCGATGTTGGCGAACGGTCCGCCGTGGATGATCGCGGGTGTCCCCTCCGCCGTTTGAAGCAGATTCGGACGGATCGCGTCGCGCAGAAGCGCCGTCAGTGCGCCGCCGACACCGAGTTGGTGTGCTGTCACCGGGTTGTTGTCTGTGTCGGACCCGATCACGATGCGATTCAGGCGCACCTTGAGATCCGCCAGATCCTCGGCGAGGCAGAGGATCGCCATGATCTCGCTCGCGGCAGTGATCTCGAACGCCGTTTCGCGCGGGACGCCTTCATTCTTCCCGCCCAGACCGGTCAGTATATGGCGGAGTGCCCGGTCGTTCATGTCAAGGCAGCGTTTCCAGGTGATGCTGCGCGGCTCGATGCCGAGCGCGTTTCCGTTTTGAAGATGGTTGTCGATGATCGCGGCCAGAAGATTGTTCGCCGCCGTAATCGCGTGCAAGTCGCCGGACAGGTGGAGGTTGATCTCCTCCATCGGCAGGACCTGGGCGTAACCGCCGCCGGTCGCGCCGCCCTTCATGCCGAACACCGGTCCGAGCGAGGGCTCCCGGAGTGCCGCGACCGCCTGGACACCGCGCTTGCAGAGACCCTGGGTCAGTGCGATCGATGTCGTGGTTTTCCCCTCACCCGCCGGGGTCGGAGAAATGGCGGTGACGAGAACGAGTTTGCCACGCGGCGCGTTCTTGCGGGTGCTCATGGCCGCCAGGGTCACTTTAGCTTTGGTTCTGGCGTAGGACTCGTAATCCTCTTCGGCAAGCCCCGCGTCGCGCGCGACATCGGCGATGGGACGGAGAACAATCTGCTGGGCAATTTCGATATCGGTCATGGGGTGATTATACGCCGCCCACGCCGAAAGTGGGTGTCCTCGGGCGACAGCCCGAGTGTGACACCGAACGGGTACCTGCGGCCAGACGCCCGGCGCGAATACCACGCCGGGCGCCAGATATCTATTTTGCGCCGCTTCCGCTCGTTGGTGGCGTCTGTGCCGGCGGCGACGGCAACGTCTTGCGCGGGAGCAGGTCGTCGCGCTGTGCCGCATTGTACAGGAACGCCGCCATGAGCACCGACGCCTGTTTCATATCGTCGGCCTGTATCCGGTCGAACACGTCCATATTGGAATGGTGGGTGCGCGTATCGTACTCTATTTCGTCCTGGATGAACTGGAAGCCGGGGATATTTACCGAGTCGAACGATAGGTGGTCCGTGCCGCCGGTGTTGCGGATGGTGACTGTGGTCGCGCCCAGGTCGGCGAACGGTTTGAGCCAGTCGGCAAAGATAGGCAGGATCGCGTCATTGCTCTGGGCGTACACGCCGCGGATCTTACCGGTCCCGTTATCCAGGTTAAAATAGGCAGAAATCTTCGCCTGTTCCGGTTTCGCCTTTAGTACGCCCCGCTCCACCGCACCGAAATGCTGGGTGACATATCCCTCGGAGCCGTACAAACCCTGCTCCTCACCGCTCCACAGCGCGACCCGCACAGTGCGGCGTACTGGCAGGTTCAGTGCTTTGAGGATGCGGACCGCTTCCATGCAAACGGCGGTGCCCGCGGCGTTATCGGTCGCGCCGGTACCCGCGTGCCAAGAATCCATGTGCGCGCCACACATCACCACTTCGTCCTTTTTGTCCGTCCCCGGAATCTCCGCGACGGTGTTGTAACCCATCAGGTCATCGTCGTGAAACTTCACCTGGAGTTCTACCGCCACCTTGACCGGTTCGCCCGCCAGCGTCATGCGTGCCAGCCGGTTGTACTGCTCACTGGCCAGGACCAACTGAGGAATGATCTTCCTTTTTTGCGCCTCTTTGCTCCACGCGCTCACCCGCCGCGGCGGTGCCGGTTGGGTGCCGGGAGCGGGCGACTGCTGCGGTTGGGGCTGCTGTCCTGGCGTCGGCGAGGGCTGCGGGACTGTGACCGACTGGACATAGACCGTGCCGTCGTCGCCGTTCCGCCCCGCGTCTATCAGCACCGCCGCGCGTTCGTCGTACAGGAACTGCGTCCGCCGGGCGGCAAACGCCGTCGCGGCGCG
>JACMMA010000173.1 GCA_014379275.1 Armatimonadota bacterium
AAAAGATTCGGCATATCGGGTTTCCTTCTCAAAGGTGCGGTACGGTTGCGCAAAATAGCGCACACCAGAATGAAACGAGAGGGACGTGAGAGTTCCCGAAATGATTGCACGCACAACAAATACGGAGGCGGATTATGGCATTCGGCATTGCGGTCTTAGGGTTGGACCACTGGTACACGGCGTTCGGCGTACTGGATATTTGCGCGGCGTCGGCGGAAACGCCGTTGCTCTCGATTTACGAGCCGGATGCGGCACGGAGGGCAGAAGTCTCGGCGGCGTATCCACACGCATTCGTGACGGATAGCGCGGAGGCGGCACTTGCCGTGCCGGGTGTAGAACTCGCGGCGATTTGTGCGAAAACCGGCGATGCGGTGCGTTTGTCGAAACAATCTTTGAATGCTGGCAAACATGTAGTTTCCGTCAAGCCGTTCGCCCGGACGCGGGAGGAGGCGGAGGACGTTTTGCGAGTCGCGGCACTTTCCAGCCGTTTCTTCGGATCGTTCGAAGGAATGCAGCGGCTACAGCCGCGCGCAGAAACGTTACGCGATTTGATCGCGTCCGGCATCATCGGGGACGTTATCGCGTTTCATCAGGTCGGACATGGCCCCCTCCCGGCACCGTGGCGCGGGGCGGAAAACGGCAAGCCGTCCTGGTGGATTGACGCGGAACAGGTTCCCGGCGGGGCGTGGATCGACCACGCGATCTACGCCGTCGATCTCGCCCGGTTCGCCCTGAAAGGCGAGATCACTGCCGCGACCGGGACGTTAGCGAACCGCGTGCACAAACACTTATCCGTGGAGGATTACGGCGCGGCTATCCTGACGCTAACGCCGGACGCCGAGCACCGTCCGCCTGTCACGCTCAATATCACCGACACGTGGTGTACGGAGCCGGGGTCGGGGTACAGCGAGTACCGCATTTTGGGCACACGCGGTACGATAACCGCGGACGGCGGGAACGCGTGGGTCGTGCAGACCAAAGACGGTAAAACGAGGCACGAATGGGAATCCGGCGCGTACTTCCGGTTCGGCGGACTCGCCACGATATTACAGAACGGGGGAACGCCGCCGTTCACGGCATCCGACGCGCAGTCCAACCTTGTGGCGTGTTTGCAGGTATACGGACTCTAAAAAAAGCCGCGTTTACGCCGACCCACGCACCACCAACTCGGGCGTCAGAATCGCGGACTGGATGGGAACGTCCGGCTCCGCGAGGCGGCGCAGCAGGAACCGCCATGCGAGGCGCGAGGCCTCGGCGACGGGCTGCACGAGCGTGGTGAGCGGCGGATATTGGAACGCGCCCTCCTCGATCCCATCGCAACCGATAACGGCGACATCCGCGGGAACCCGCAAACCGTTGTCGCGCAGAAACACCAACAAACCGACCGCGAGCACGTCGTCGAGACAAAGAAAGGCGTCGGGCAGGTCGTGCGGCGGCACCGCTCGCCAGAAATCGCGTAGCGCATCGTACGCGCCGGAGCGTCCCCGACTTTCCACGGATAGCCACCGGAGCGTGTCACCGCGGCGGCTGACCGTATCCCTGTAGGCGCGGATCCGGTCGTCTTTCCTTTCGCTAACGTCCCCCGCGGAACCCGACCACGCGGCATAGGCGACCCGCTTTTTGTGTCGGCTTTCGAGGTGCGCGAGCGCGGCAATGGTCCCGGCGTATAGATCGATGCCGACGTGGTCCACGGACGGATCGAAGTACGCCCCCATACTCACTACCGGCACCGTGACGTGATTTTGCGCGGTAGGTGCGATCTTTTTGTCGATCACGATCGCGCCGTCCGCGGGGAGATATGCGGAATCTAAAGCGTCCGCACTTCCCCCACTGACGACCACGACTTCGTAGCCGTCCGCCTGCGCCAGGGACTGTACATGCCCCAGCACCGAGGCGTAGTACGGTGTGGCGAAACTCGCCGACCAGAGCGCGATCGTGTTCGTACGACCGGTTTTCAGCGCGCGGGCGGTGCGGTTCGGACGGTACCCGATGGATTCGGCGACCGCTAAGATCCGCTCACGGGTCGCCGCGGGTACGGTCGCCCCGTCGCGTCGCCCGTTGAAAACATAGGACACCGTTGCGCGGGACACTCCGGCAAGGGCGGCGACATCGGTACTGTTGGGCGGACGTTTGGGGACGGAGCGGGAAAGCATGGTACGTATGCGCTCAGCGTATGTCGCGGGGCGGTCTTTGTCAAGGCGGCGGCGAACGGTATACTGCCCGTATGCCTACTTTTGCTACGCCACGCCATCGCAGACGGGGCGATTCCGGCGCGTGCTATCCGAACGTTTCCTGTATCGCTCCGGATGAACTTCTGATCCGCGACTTTCGCGAGCTAGACGCCCGCGAAACATTGCGGACTTCGTGGGAGAACGAGCGCAATATCCTGATCCAGAGCGTCGCCGGGCACGCGCAAGAGGGGCACGGCGTGTTTCACGGGGCGCGTTATGTCAACACCACGATGGATGACATCGCCCGCGCCCTGCGGCTTGACCCGGACGCTGTGCGTGGGGATCGCCAGGAACTCATGGACGGCGTGTCGGAATACGTCCGGCGTGTCCTGAATGGCGGCGATGGCTCCCTGCTGATGGACGACTTCGGGGTGCCACTTCTCGGGATGGGCACGCTTTCGTTCCTGCCGGAAGTGGACGGGAAAGACGTTCTACGCGGCTTGTATCTGGGGGCGTTGCGCGACGACGCCGACGTTCGGATCCACGCGGAAACGAAACACGGATTGGTCATCGGTGGAGGCAAGTCCTACCTGGTCAATTTGGAAACGATGGAGCGGGCGGGGTTGGATGCGGACCGCCTCGCGCACGAGGAGCACGACGCCGACGCGATCGAACGCTTGTGGCAATCCGGTGTGATTGTTGCGAAGGACGGACCGGACACGGCGGAGACGTCGTACCTGTATGTGCGTCATCGCAAAGGATGCGGCACCTCGGACGACGCGTGTATCGTGCTGACCGGGCTGGTTCACGGATTCGGCGCGGGCGTCGGCGCGTTTTTAGCGGACGCGCTGGACACCCTGGAAAAATACGTCCCGGTTTTCGGCGGGTCGGATCACGCTCTGGCGGAAGTCATCGCACGCGGGATGCCCGACCTGAACCTGACGCCGGAAGATGCCGGGGAGATCGCCTACTTATCGGCGGACGAGTCCGGGCAGGTTCCCGATTCGTCGCTCCGTCATCTGCTCGCGGTGGACCGGCGCTACGACCAATGCGCCGCCGAAGCGCACATCGCCTATTTGCTCGGTCGCCCGTACGCGCCGGTCGGTCTGTCGCATCGGCGCACGCCCGCGGAAGAGTTTTACGCGTACTGCGAAGCACGACTTGCCCGGTGGCGGACCCGTGGCGCAACTGATTGAGGTTTTCACACGTCCTATATGCAGGAGAATATCTGTGTGATCCACTTTTTCGCTCTATTATTTATTTTCGTCGGACTACTAATGGTTGGAATTTCTGTTAATATGATCCTTGGCTATATCAAGCCAAACAACTTGGTTGGCTTCCGGACCGAGAAGACTTTGTCGAGCGATGCAGTCTGGTACCCAGCGAACGAGTATGCCGGGAAATGGCTGTTTGGGCTAGGTATCGGGCAAGTCGCCATCGCCATGATGGTGTTGTTAGTTCCGATTGCGCATGATAACTTCGTTTTGTATGCGGGTGTGAACACGATGGCCTTGCTTGTCGGAACAATCACCATGACCTTCTCAAGCGTTGCGTATTCCGAAAAGTTATGAATCAGTCGTATCCCATCGCAATCATCGGCGGAACGGGCGTCGGGGCGTTCCCGCTCGACGCCGCCCCCGAATCCATCATCGTGTCCACCCACTACGGCGACGCTTACGCGACGCTGGGTAAGCTACGCGGCAAGCCGGTCGCCTTCCTGGCGCGGCACGGTGCAGGACATAAACTCCCCCCGCACAAGATCAATTATCGCGCCAACATCGCGGCACTGGTGAAGCTCGGCGTCCGCGCTGTGTTCGCCACTACGGCGGTAGGCGGGATGCACCTCGGGTTGAAACCCGGTGATTTCGTTCTGCTGAGCGATTTCATCGACTTCACCCGTGACCGGGACAACAAGACGTTTTTCGACGGCGAAGGCGGCATGGTGGTGCACACCGATTTTACGCGCCCGTATTCCGACGAGTTGCGCGGCGTCGTTATCAGCGCGGCGAACAGACTCGGTATCGCGTTGCGCACGACCGGCATCTATCTCGCGGGCGACGGCCCCCGCTATGAATCCCCCGCCGAAGTCCGTTTGTTCGCGCAGTGGGGTGCCGACGTCGCCGGAATGACCGGGGTTCCGGAAACGACGCTCGCCCGCGAAGCAGGACTGCATTACGCGGGACTCTCGCTGGTCACCAACCCGGGCGCGGGGCTTTCCGATTCTCCTTTGAAGCACGAAGAGGTGGAGGTCGCCATGCGCGAGGCGGCCCCCCGCCTGCGTGAACTGCTCATCGAAGCCATAACTCAGTTGGACGCCGTCTCACTTCCGCCCATCGGTCCGGGTGTCCCGCTCCCCGGTGCGTGAAACAAAGCAGGTAAGGGTATAACCTTTATCGAGAACGGGCGGTGCACACGCGCCGCCCCGCGCGCGATCCATCAGGAGAAAAATTATGCCCTACAATATTCGAGGTAGCGAGTACTA
>JACMMA010000174.1 GCA_014379275.1 Armatimonadota bacterium
TTCTGGCAGGCGTACCCGCCCCTGCGCGATGCGGGCATATCGTTCACGCAGATCGCCAGTCCGGATAGTTTCTACGACGACCCCGCGCTGGCGTGGGGGTTCTACGGGCACCGGCTACATCTTTATCGCGCTACGGTCCCGCATGGAGGTTTTACACTCCTGAAACAATGGGCGGCAGCGAAGCCGTTCGGCGCATTCGTGTTCACCTCCAATGTGGACGGTCAGTTTCAGAAGGCGGGTTTCGATGCCGGGCGCATCGCCGAGTGTCACGGCTCGATCCATCATTTGCAGTGCCTGTACGGGTGTTCATGGGACATCTGGGACGCGAACGACGAGGAGGTGACGGTGAATCCCGAAACGCTTCGCGCGTACGGCAATTTGCCGCGTTGCCCGAACTGTTCACAACTCGCCCGCCCGAACGTCCTCCTGTTCAATGACTGGCGATGGCAACATACCCGCTCTGAAGCGCAGGAGCGTTGCCTGGAAGGATGGCTCGGCGACGTGCTGGAAAAAGGCGGCAAGATCGCGGTAATCGAAATCGGTGCGGGGCGGGCTATCCCGACCGTGCGCCTTCTCGCGGAACGTGTCGCGGATGCGGCGGCGGCAACACTGGTTCGCATCAACCCGCGGGATTGCGTCGCGCCGATGCGCGGCGAATGTGCTTCGATTCCCCTCGGCTCGCTCGACGCCTTGACACGGATCGCGGCGTTGTTATGACTGCCACCGAGTACCGGCAAAAAAATGCCCGGCGTAAACGGTGAAGTTTACAGGCCGGGCTAGTCATGGTGTTTCTCGTGCGATTATCACTGTTTGCACAATGCGTGCCAGTTGCCGCCAACCGTAGCGATATTATTTATTTATTTTCCCAGCATTGTATCTGTGCCCAAAACGGCGCCATTTTTCGACGCACGGGACCGAATGTACGCGGCAATGTAATGCGCAGGCGGCTCCGCCGTCCCGGTGAGAAACGCCTCGCCCGTCGTGACGTCCAGCAGGATCGGCCCGTTTCCGGCGAGTGCCCACGAAATATCGTGGGTGCGTAAGTATTTCGCAGATTGATAATAGTAGATCCACAAACCGAACTCGGGCTTCTGGTGAATCACCAATTCCATGTGTTGTGTTCGATGCGCCAGATATTCGGCGACCGCGTCGTAAGCCGCTTTCTCGGTGACGGGCACGGTGACGCGGAAAACAGGACCGACCACCGCGGGGGACGTTTCATCCATGCGCACTTTGTCCTACCTGTGTCTGCCCGCGCAAAAATTGCAACACGGCGTGCTCCTCGGGTAACAACGCGTCCGGGATGGTGTCGGCGTCGGCGGAGGGCGTCACGCGAAGCGATTCCGGGAAGCCGTCTCTGGTGTAGGTGTCCAGCACCGCCGGATGGATGTAGCACTTCCGGCACACCGACGGCGTATTCCCGAGGTGGGACGCGACGGTTTTGATCGCCCGTGCGACGTTTTCTTTCACGGCGCTTGCCGTCGCGGCGTTCTCGAACCCGGCAAGTTCCATCGCGCACAGCACGGTCCCCGACCATGTCCGGAAGTCTTTCGCCGTAAACGATTCGCCGGTGATTTCTTGCAGATACTCGTTCACGTCCTCGGAATGCACCGGTCTGATCTCGCCCGTTTCGGCGTCCACGTATTGAAACAGTTCCTGCCCCGGCAGGTCGCGCACATTCTGAACAATCTTTGCCAGTTTGCGACTTTTCAGTTCCAGACGGTGCCGCACGCCGGATTTACCGACGAACGAGAAATGCAGGGTTCCGCCCTCCACGGAAACGTGTCGGTTCCGTAGCGTCGTCAGACCGTAGTGCCTGTTGGCCTCCGCATACTCCTCGTTGCCGACGCGAATCCGCGTCGTTTCCAGGAGCCGTACCACCGTCGCCAGCACTTTTTCGCGTGGCAAACCGCGGCGCGTCATGTCTTCGGCGATGCGGGCGCGGAGTGCGGGCAGGGCGTCCCCGAACGCCATCATGCGGTCGTACTTGTTTTCGTCGCGGGTTTCCCGCCATCGGGCATGGTAGCGATACTGCTTTCGGTTCTTCGCGTCGCGACCGGTGGCTTGCAGATGGCCATTCGCGTGTGGGCAGATCCACACGTGGGCGTATGCCGGAGGAATCCCGATCTTGCGAATGCGGTCGAGCACCGCTTCGTCCGCTATTTCCCGGTCGTTGGGATCGAGATACCGGAAGCCATCTGCCGCGCTTCCCGCGCGGCGAATACCCGGCTTGTTGTCGGAGACGTAACGTAGTCCGGCGGACTTTGCCGCGTCACGATTCGCTGACTCATGCTGGCTTGCCAATTTTGCTTCGTCATTCACCCTGTATTTCTACCCAATACGAAGAAATTTTTACCAACCCCTTGACAGTTTATAAGTATATGAGGTATCTTCTGCGTATACGAATACGCAAGCCAATATTGTTCTGCGTATACGAATACACAAAGGCGAAACGTTTATGCGAAGAAGCGAACGAAATACGGGTGCGGTCACGGCGAAAGACATCGGCAATGCTCTGGGCCTGTCGCAACCGACCGTGTCTCGCATCTTGACCGGCGCCGCCGGGCACCGCGTCGCCGAGGATACCCGCGTTCGTGTCATGCAAGCCGCCGCCCAGATGGGATACCGACCGAATGCCGTCGCGCGCTCTTTGCGCCGGCGCCGCACGAATATCGTCGGGTTCTACACGGGGTACGGCTATGTGGACGCCCGCAATGCATTTCTCGCCTCGATTATCGGCAGCATCCAGCAAGCCGCCAGTCGGCGGCGCATCGATGTCCTGCTACATAGCGTCTCGGAAGGAACCGCCACGGACGACATCTACGCGGAGCTAATGGACGGGCGCGTGGACGGTCTGTTTCTGCATACCCATGCCGGGGATCCGCTCGCCGAACGGCTCGCCGGGTCCGACGCCTTGCCGGTGGTCGCCATCGCGGACGCCCTGCCCGGTATCCCTTCCCTGGTCTGCGACGACGAAGCGGGCACGCGCGCTCTAGTCGCGCACCTGTGGGAGCGGGGGCATCGGCGGATCGGCTATGTGTATCCGCGGACGCGGTTCGCGTCCGTCGAGCGGCGCATGGGCGCTTTCCTCGCCGAGATGCGCGAACGCGGGACCGAATCCGAGGCACCGCTGCTTGCCATCGACATAGAGGAGACCCGTCCCGCCCTGGAGAAAATCCGCGCGATGGCGCACCCACCGACGGCGGTTTGCTGCTGGAATGATCTAACCGCCTACGATCTGATCCGCGAGTGCGGCGATGCCGGAATCCGCGTTCCCGGCGGGCTGGCGGTTGCCGGCTTCGACGGTCTACTCGACCCGCGGCTCACGCCGCGCCGCCTGTTGACGGTCGCCGCGAACTGGAACGTGATCGCGGAGCAAGCGATGGAACAGCTTTTTGCGCGTATCGAGTCACGATTTTGCACAGAAGAGGAACGCGAACCGGTGCCCCTGGTGACAACACTCCCGGTGCATCTGGTCGAAGGAGACACGGCGTAATCACGAACTATTTTAGCCGTTTGAAAGAAACGGATTTACCCCCCGATGCCGGGAATCGTTTAGAAGGACAACAAAACAATGCAGAAAACAATCGTTTCCACCGCCGGTCGAAAACAAACCGGTTTTACCCTGATCGAGCTGCTCGTCGTGATAGCCATTATAGCTATCCTCGCCGCGATACTCTTCCCGGTCTTCGCCCAGGCGCGTGGCAAGGCCCGTCAGACTGCCTGCCTGTCGAATATGAAGCAGTTGGGGTTGGCCGCAATGCAGTATGCGCAGGACTACGACGAAAAGATGATGCCGGGTTGGATCGGCAGGGGGCCGTCCTGGTCGGGTTTCACCTGGCCCGGTGACCAACGCTGGCAGGATGTTACTTATCCGTATGTCAAAAGCCTAGACGTATACAACTGCCCTAGCGATGCGGGCGTCGTGCCGTACAAGCAAACTCCCCCAGGCACCGTGGATGGCCAGCCCCTCTTCTTCGAGAGCGTGACGAACCCGGGTTCCTATGCGGCCAACGCGACGTACTGGGGTGATGACGCGGCGGACGGTGCCCCAACGAACAACCCGCTCGGTAAATCGCTCGCCGCTGTCGGGCGGGTGGCAGATACGATCTTGTTCGCGGAGTACCGTGCGTACTTCGTCTCGCCGTGTGACCCCCCGGGCGCCGACGGTTGGGGAATCGGCGAGATCGCCTGGGAAAACAAGAACGCTTGCGCGTCGACGTTCTACCCGAATTTGAACCCACCGATGATTGCCAAGTCGCCGGGCCGTCACAACGGCGGTATGAACGCCGCTTATGTGGACGGACACGCGAAGTGGACACGTGTGGATAACTTAGCGAAGGTCAACGACAGTGGTGTCCGCCCGCTGTTCACCATCGAGGAGGATTAAATGACCGTTACCAAGCATATGCGCGGTGTAAGTTTCGCCGCGATGATGCTATCGCTGGCTAGTCTGTGTACCGGGTGCGGCGACGGCGACGGCGAAAAAACCGTCCGTGAGGAAGTGCAGAAGAATACCGCCGCTGTTTCGAGTACCGGAACCAGCCCCTACGGCGCGGTTTCGACCGAGACAAAACTACCGCCGCAGGGCAAGCCGCCCGAGCCGGGGGCGGATATGTCGAAGCGGGGACCTGCCGCGGCGCGTCCCGTGCGGTAAGATGTCGATCCGAAGCGGGCAGGGCGAATCGCCCTGCCCGCTTCTGTTTTGAAGGAACAAAAATGAATCGCAGAGAATTTGTCGGGGCGGGTGTGGGTCTCATGACGGTTGGGGGCGGGATCGCCCCCGCACAAGGAAAATCATCCGGTATGACCAAACTCGTCAAAAAAGGCGACGCGTGGCAACTCGTCCGCGACGGAAAACCGTACCTCGTCAAGGGCGTCGGGGGCACGGAAAAGTTGCCGCTTCTGAAGTCGCTCGGGGGAAACTCGGTGCGCACCTGGGGCGCGGAGAACGCGAAGCGCGACCTGGATGCCGCCCACGCGCAGGGATTGACCATGACGTTCGGCATCTGGCTCGGGCACAAAGTTCACGGCTTCAAGTACGACGACCCGAAGATGGTGCGCGAACAGTTCCAGAAGGCGCAGGCTGCCATCCGCGAGTTCAAGAACCACCCCGCGCTCCTGACGTGGGGCATCGGGAACGAAATGGAAGGCGACGGCAATGATCCGCTCGTGTGGAAGGCGATCCAGGAGATCGCGGCGATGGCGCACAAGGAGGATCCGAACCACCCGACCATGACCGTCACGGCGGAGATCGGCGGCAACGCTAACAAGGCGAAAGCAGTACAGGAGCTTTGCCCGGACATCGATATCATCGGTATCAATTCGTACGGCGGGCTGGGCTCGCTGGCGGATCGTCTCAAGGCGGCGGGTATCACCAAGCCATACATAGTGACCGAATACGGACCGAACGGACCGTGGGAAGTCGGCAAGACACCCTGGGGCGTCTCGCTCGAACCGAACTCGTCCGAGAAA
>JACMMA010000175.1 GCA_014379275.1 Armatimonadota bacterium
ACCTTGTTCATTTCGGCGGGATCGATATCCAGGTGAATCACCTTAGCGTTCGGGGCGAACGCCGACACCTTGCCGGTCACGCGGTCGTCGAAGCGGGCACCGACCGCGATAAGCAGATCGGTATTGTGCACGGCATGGTTCGCGTACGCCGTCCCGTGCATCCCGAGCATGCCGAGCGACAACTCGTGATCTTCGGGAAACGCGCCAAGGCCATGCAGCGTTGTCGTTACTGGGATCCCGACGCGCTCCGCCAGTTCCCGAATCTCCTCGTGGGCATTCGCGGCTTTCGCGCCCCCACCGACATAAAGCACCGGCTTTTTAGACTCGTTGATCATGTCCGCGGCACGTTTGATCTGCATCGGGTGCGCCCGAAAGTCGGACTTGAACGTCACCATCAGCACTTTTTGCGCTTCGTCCGGGTCATACTCCACGATGGCGCGGGAAACGTCCACCGGAATATCGATCAGCACCGGACCCGGTCGCCCGGAGCGAGCGAGGTGGAACGCCTCATGGACGATGCGCGGCAATTCGTTCACATCTTTGATCAGCCAGTTGTGCTTCGTGATCGGCATCGTGATTCCAGTAATGTCGGCTTCCTGAAAAGCGTCCTTGCCGATGACTTCAGTACGCACTTGCCCGGTGATCGCGACCATCGGAATCGAGTCCATCATGGCGTCACAGATAGGCGTAACAAGGTTGGTCGCCCCGGGACCGGACGTTCCAATGCAAACCCCGACTTTGCCTGTCGCGTGGGCATATCCCTCCGCCATATGCCCGCCACCCTGCTCATGGCGCACCAGGACGTGATGAATAAAGTCGCAGTGGTACAGTTCATCATAAAGCGGGATTACCGCTCCGCCCGGGTAGCCGAAGATCGTATCTACCCCTTCGCGCCGCAAACATTCGAGCAGGGCTTGTGCCCCAGTTTTTCGTACTTTAGCCATAAGATTACTCCGTGTGCCTTCTAAAAACACAAAAACCCCTCGTCCACAGAAATCGCGCACTCACGCGAAAACGGGACGAGAGGTTTTCAAAAACGCTCCCGCGGTACCACCCGAATTGTTGCCTCGCCGTGTAGAAAAGGTCAACCACTTCGTTGCGCGATATCGGGCGCACCCGGAGCGACTACTGAGCGGCGTGCCGCTGTTCCCCGACTCTGCTCGGAGGGGAGTTTCACTGGTTTGCGCCTATCGCCTCGCACCAACCGGCGACTCTCTGAAAGCGCGTCAAACCGCTACTTGCCTCGTCAACGCATTACAAACTATTCGATTGCGACTATACTACCACTCGTAAAAAGACTTGTCAACGGGGCGGACGAAAGAAATCGAGCCCGTTTAGTCCGGTACACCGAGGATGGAGGCGATGTGATTGGTCTGCCCTAGGTGGTACGAAAGATTCTAGTACGGCACGCCTGCGATTTCGGACAGCGATTGCTCACCCGTCGCTGTCTCCAGTGCCGTGGAGAGTTCGGCGTCGGGGATTGTCTGAATGGCGGAAACCACAGCGTCGGCGCTCGCCATCAAGAGCAGGCCTGGTTCCGCACCGCCGACCCTGGCGGCGTTCGCCTTCTCCGCTTCATAACTCTCGAAGGGAACCTCGGTGCAGGATTCGATAAGCCGCGCGACATAGTTATTCGTAGCGACACATTCGGCGAACTGATCGGTCGCAGTGCGCACCGTGCTGCCGGGCGACCAGTCTCGCCTGTCCTCGGGAAGGCGAGCGAGGGCGGAGATGAGTTCGGTCACTGCTGTTTGCGTCGCCGGGCCAAGGAAGTTATGGAAGGAACTCATAAAGTACAGGTGCTTTCCGCGCGAGAGTCACGCTACGAACGTTTGCTGGTTGTATCTTTCGCTGATTCCGTGTGCACTCTCAATAAATTGCCCGGTGTTCTCGCCACTCGCGCTTTGCTATAGT
>JACMMA010000176.1 GCA_014379275.1 Armatimonadota bacterium
CCAGGACCAGCAGTCCGAGCAGAACGCGATCCCGCTCCGGCGACGTTTGCAGGGTGCGCACGAACGACAGCGTGGCGAACCCCAGATAACCGATCGTCCCCCACGCAGCGACATACCACGGCCCGGTACTACCTTCCGGGAAGCGGGCGTACTTGCTCGCCGCGACCATCTCGCACCCGTTCGACAGGCCGCATGGGATATCGGCATGGGTGGCATGAAGGTACCAGAGATACCCCGCGACGAATATACCTATCACGGATAGGACAAATATCAGGCGGTTGGCGAGGGGAATGATCGCGGACATGGCGTACTTCTCTCCAGACATTCTGCCGTCGTATGGGCGGACTGACTGTCGAATCATTCTACCATTTTGTCGCCCGATTCGTTCCCCGGTTCGCCCTCTTCGTCGTAATATTCGGTGTCGTCCGTCGTGGGCTCCCCGGCGAGCCCGAAGCGAACCGCCACATCGGGCGCATAGCGTAAAAGATCGCGACGCAACCTCAACAGGGCGATATCCTTCGCCTTCGCTTCCAGCATCACATCGAACCGCGGCGTTCCGGGCTCCGCAAAAGCGTCGCGTACAAACTGCGTGAACTCGAAGGGATGGATGAAATCCGCGTGTCCGGTCCAGATCGGCTGCTGGTAGAATGTCGCCAGTTTGTTCGTCGTTTCATCCTTGCGTCGCACTTCGCGCATTCCAGTATTCGGCGACGAAAAGTGCATTTTCGGTCGCGCCGAAGTCCAGGTGCGCAGAAACTGGCGGAACGTTTCGACCAAGGGAAGCCGCTCCGGATTATTGCACCAGAAGTGCAGGTTATCGAAAACCAGTGCCACACCGGTTTCTTCGTGGATCGAGAGCACGTCCGCGGCGGAGTAGCGAATGTCGTCGTTTTCGAGGACCAGGCGACGGCGCACCGGCTCCGGTAGCGTCCGATACGTTTCCACCCAACGTTCGCACCCGGTCTTATGATCGCCATATGTCCCTCCGACATGGATGATCAACACCGCTTCGGGACCCATTTCCATCGCGTCCAGAATCTCGGCGGCGGCGAGTAGATCACGCACGCTCTTTTCGACGAGAACCGGATCGGGACTGTTCAAAACGATAAACTGTGACGGGTGCATCGAAAGGCGGATGTCGTTCTCGCGGGCGGCTTTGCCGAGTGCGGCTAACCCGTCGCCACACGCGCCGATCTGTCCCCAGAACTGTGGCATGTCCGGGTGGGTGCAATAGGGCGCAAGGTCGGATGACATCCGGTACATAGTGATCTCGTTTTTGGCGAGGTACGCAAAAATCTCGTGGAGGTAACCGATCGTCACGGAAAGATGTGGTCCAGACTGCCAGCGCCGCGCGTCGTTCGCCTTCAAGCCGTTCTGGTTGATCACCTTGACCGCGAAACCGAGTCGTTGCGGGGAATCATCTGTTTGCAACTTTTCGGTGCGGTGCGCGGTCTCCTCGGATGATATGCTCATGTCGAATTCTTTCCCCGCGAACGGTGTTCGTAATCAAAAATTCCGCTATTAAAATGGACGACCACTTTGCTATGATATTTATCCGGGACGGCTTCGCGGTTACCGAATCCGTGCTCCCCGCAACCCTACTCGCCCGTCTCAAGCAAGAGTTCACGCCACTTTTAGCGAACGGCTCCGGGGGAATCCGTAACGTCCTACAGTCGAGCGAAGCGGCGCGGATAGCGGCAACCTCGGGCGCCGTTCATAATCTGTTGCGCTCCGTTGCTGGAGGCGAAGCATTCGTGCCCGTTCGCGGTATTTTATTCGACAAAACGACTTCGCCCGGCGGGACAAACTGGAAGGTGCCGTATCACCAGGACCTGAGTATCGCGGTCCAGGAGCGACCGCCATCGGATGTCGCGGGTTACGAAACGTGGTCCGTTAAAGATGGCGTCGTGCATGTTCAACCCCCGCGAGCCATCCTGGAACGCTTACTGACCGTGCGTCTGCATCTCGACCCCTGCGACGGGGAGACGGGCGCACTGCGTGTCCTTCCCGGGACCCACCGACGGGGGAGGTTGTCCGTCCACGAAGTGGCACAGTGCCGCGCGGAAATAGCCGAGACGGTTTGCGCGGTTCCCGAAGGCGGGGCGATGGTATTCCGACCGCTACTGCTCCACGCATCCTCGCCCGCGACCCGCCCGGATGCGAGGCGGCGTGTCCTGCACATCGAGTTCGCCCCGGTCGATATGACACTGCCGGGCGGGATCCGTTGGATTTCGGGAATCGCTCACCCGTAAAATCTGCGAACCAAACAGCGGCGACCGGCGTTAGCAAAAGTATACTAATCTACGAAGAACAACGTATTTGTTGGTGCGGCGGGTATAACAGGAATGCGTAACAACGAGAACGAGAATGGTTCCGACGCTGGAAACGGGAGTGGAATCGGTTTTATGCGGGGGCTAACGGGTATTCGAGGCAGAGTTCAGGAGGTCTGGTCGGCGGCAGCAAATCGCCTACCGCTTCCGAAAGGATCGGAGAACACGCCGTGTGACGAAAGCGAGTTTTTGCTTTTACGCGAAGACTTCGGGGTCGCGCCAGGGCTCGCCGCTGCCTATGAGCACTGCCGCAAAATCAATGCGCATTACGGCAAAACGTATTATTTTTCGTCCAGCTTCTTCCCCCCCGACGTACGGCCCGCGGTTCACGCCCTCTACGCCTGGGTACGATACCCGGACGAATGGGTGGATAATCCGAACGGCTTAACGATCCCCGAGCAGGCCGATAAACTGCGTCAATGGCGCGACGCGACTGCGGACGCGATCAAGACCGGCTCGTCGGACCATCCGGTGCTCGCCGCCTGGGCGGACTCGGCGCGCCGCTACGAAGTCCCCGCGAAATATATGCGTGACTTTTTGGATGCGATGGAGATGGACCTCACCGTTTCCCGCTATGAAACTTTCGACGATCTGCAAAAATATACCTACGGTTCGGCGAGTGTGGTAGGACTAATCATGTGTCGCCTGGTGGGGTGCGACGACCCGGCGAGTGTCTCCCACGCCACCGCACTCGGGTTAGGGATGCAACTGACTAACTTTCTCCGGGACGTGGGCGAGGATTTCAACGGGCGTGGACGCATCTACCTGCCGCTGGAAGATATGGCGCGTTTCGGCGTGACCGAGGACGACATCCGGCGCGGCACGGTGACGGAAAACGTCATTTCGCTCCTGCGATTCGAGATCGCCCGCACGCGCGAGATCTACGAGCACGCCGACGCTGGTGTCCATTACCTGCCCCAATACGCGCAGCTACCGGTGCGTCTTGCACGGGTTCTTTACTCGCGCATTCTGGACAAGATCGAGCAGAATCGTTACGACGTTTTCACTAAGCGCGCCCGCGTCCCGACCTGGGAAAAGTTGGTAACACTCGCGGTCAAGCAACAACGCGGAAGGTAGATCGGAAATCGTCTCTGAATCTGCCGCGCCCGAAAGTCAATGGTAAATGCCGCCCCGCCTCGCGTGTGTAGCCGGTGCGTCCGATCATTGTCGAACATCCCGGCGAAGCCCATTGCCGGAGCAGGCTGGTCAGCCACCGTCGTAAGAATGTCGCCTACCCTCAACCCGGCTGCTTCGGCGGCGGACCCCGTCACGATTGCCGTTATCCGGTGACCGTCTGTGGTATTCGTGGTGTCGAAAACCCATCCACAGCGGCAGCGACCCGACGATGTTACTTCCCCCAGATGATTGTTCGGTTCCAGATACGCCTGACTGTGCGTGAAATCGAGTGTCAGCGTAAACCGGCACAGGATCCCGTTGCCGATCCCGCCGCCTCGCCCCTTCGATGCTTCGCCTTCGCCCCGCGTGGCTCCGGAGAACAATGTGAGTGGGGTAGAGACTGCGCAGTGTGTTTTCGATGTGCCGAGTCGCCCCGAAGTTTCCACGTTCTGGTCGTTGCCGTCTGGGGCAACCGGTTCGATGTAGTTGCCGGTGTGTCGTGGAAGGCGTACACTACCTACGGCTATCGCATGAAAAGAATCGTTCTCAAGGTCGGTACTTCCACCCTTACTCACACGACTCATGGCGGGCCGGATCGCGTGTATATCAACGCTCTCGCCGCGCAGATTGCCGGTCAGATTGCCGCGGGACGAGAGATCGTGCTGGTTTCCTCAGGCGCGATTCGTGCGGGGACGGCGCGACTGAATCTTCGCGAACTCCCGCGTTCTTTGCCGGATAAACAGGCGGCGGCGAGTGTCGGGCAGGGCGTCCTGATGGGACTGTACGCCGATGTCTTCGCCAACTACGATCTCGCGGTCGGGCAGGTGCTTTTGACGCGCGATGATTTACGCGTCCGATCGCGTTACCTGAATGCGCGCAACACGTTCGAGGCATTGTTTCGTATGGGCGCGGTTCCCATCGTGAACGAGAACGATACGGTCGCGGTGGACGAGATAAAAGTCGGCGATAATGACACGCTGGCGGCACTGGTTGCGTCCCTGACCGATGCGGACGGCATGATTATTCTGTCGGATATCGCGGGACTATATGACCGCAATCCCGCTGTTTATCCAGAGGCGGAACTGGTCGAGCGCGTGGAACGGTTGGATGTGGCGACGATGGCGATGGCGGGCGGGGTGGGCACTCCCGGCGGCACCGGTGGGATGCGGACCAAACTGTCGGCGGCGCGGATCGCGACCGCGTCCGGGGTGCCGATGTGGATCGCGAACGGTCGCCGGACGAATGTGATCGCAGATTGTTTGAACGGTGCGGCTGGCTCTGGAACTTATTTCGCGCCTAGCCCGAAGCGGCCTTCGGCGAAAAAACGCTGGCTTGCCTGGGGGGGAGAACCAAAGGGGACATTGTTCGTGAATATCTGCGCTCGCCGAGTCTTGGAAGAGGAAGGGCGTTCGCTCCTACCTGTTGGCGTGACGGGTGTTGATGGGATGTTCGATCTCGGGGACACGGTGCGCATTATCGAGGATACGACCGGCGAGGAGTTCGGACGCGGCGTGGTGCGCTATGATGCGGCGGCGTGCCGCAAACTTGCGGGGGTAACGACCGGGGTGATGGCTGCGACGTTGCGCGTGGAGAGCGTTGCCCACCCCGAACTGATTCACCGCGACGAGATGGCTCTTTATTAGTTTTATTCTGTTCTTTTTTGTCCTGCGCGGACGGCGCCAACCTCACGTTGGATCGTTATACCTGCGGTGCTGTTCCAACGATAGGTGTTCCGCGTTTCGGGCTAGCCCTTGCTGTTTTCCCGCGAATCCGCCGGTAGGGTTTTCACACTCC
>JACMMA010000177.1 GCA_014379275.1 Armatimonadota bacterium
CGAGTTCAGGAACGGCCCGAAACGGAAGCTGATATGCTCCGACAGAAGTGTCTCCCCCTTGTCGAGACCGAAGTGCGTGAGCAGGGTTTGGATGCCTTTTTTCTGTGACGATGCGAGGGCAGTCAAGCCGTGCGTGACAAAGAGGCGATTCTCTCCGATCACCGGCGCCATGTCCTGCACGGTGCCGAGGGCGACCAGGTCGAGAAAATTCTTGCGAAAGGCGGCGCGGGCGGTCGGTCGGATCCGCCCGGTGAGCGCATCCAGCGTCTTGAACGCGACCGCGACCCCGACATAGTCCTGAAAACCGAGCACCGACGTACGGGCGATCGCCGCCCGGTCGTCGCGATACGGGTTGACTACCGCGCAGGCGTCCGGCAGAACTTTGCCCGGGCGGTGGTGGTCGGTAACGACGACATCTATACCGAGTTTCTTCGCGTATGCGACCGGTTCCACCGCCTGCACGCCGCAGTCCGCGGTCAGGATCAGTTTTGCCCCCAACGCGTTCGCCTTATCCACGCCCGGTTTTTGCAAATCGTAGCCGTCCGAGCGCCGCGGCACATACCCGCTCACGTCGCCCCCGAGGCTCTGTAGGGCACGAACACAAAGCGCGGCGGAAGTCACCCCGTCCGCGTCGTAGTCGCCATGGACAAAAATCTTCTCCTTGCTTTCCACCGCGAACGCCAACCGGTCTACGGCGGCTTCCATATCCGGAAAGCGATACGGGTCGGACAGGTCGGATAAGTCAGGCGCAAGAAAGGAGCGGACGGCGTCCGGGGTACAGACGCCGCGATTTACCAGCAGTGCGGCGGTGATGGGAGACAACCCGAGTGCGCCGACCAATTTATCGACCGTAGCTTGGTCGGGCGTGGCTATCTGCCATTTGGTAGAAGTGATGGTATCGCGCGCGTGTTGGGAGGGTACATACAGGTTTTCGGGGCGGTTGGACATGGTCGGGCTTGGTGCTCAAATTGTATCGCGCGGGGTGTCGTCGTCGCCTTGCAAACAATTGTGTGAATAAGCCGACATCACGACACACTGCCCCGCCGAAATGCGTTACAATAAGCACTATGCAACGAAACATTCGCACCGCAAGTGTCGTCCTTTTTGCCACGTTCGGACTAGCCACGACGCTACGACCGGAAGCGCACGCCAAACCGATACCTGCACCTAAATCGTCTCAGAAGGAAGCCAAACGCCCCGTGTATTCAAAACTTGACTATCCCCGCGCCCCGAAAAACGCGACCGCCGATACTTATCATGGTGTGACCGTCGCCGACCCGTACCGCCCGTTGGAAGACGCGGACGCGGACGCGACGAAAGCATGGGTAGACGCCGAAAACACCATCACCGAATCCTATCTCTCCGCGATCCCCGAGCGCACGAAGATCAAGGCTCAATTGACCGAACTCGTCAATTACGAGCGGTTCGGACTCCCGGAGAAGGAAGGCGGGCGGTACTTTTATTCGCGAAACAGCGGCTTGCAGAACCAATCTGTGCTATATGTCGGTGATTCTCTGACCGCGCAACCGCGGGTGTTGTTAGACCCGAATGTCCTTTCCGACGATGGCACGGTCGCGCTTTCTGGTTCGTCCGTGTCCGAGGACGGCAAGTACTTGGCATACGGGATGTCTTCCGCCGGGTCGGACTGGAGCGAGTGGAAAGTGCGCGACATCGCGACCGGGAAAGACCTGCCCGACACGTTGAAATGGATTAAGTTCTCCGGCGCGACCTGGGCGAAAGACGGCTCTGGTTTCTACTATTCTCGTTACGCGGAGCCTAAACCCGGGCAAGCGTTACAGGAAGCCAATTACTTCCCGAAGGTATACTTTCATAAGATCGGCGACGCGCAAGCGAAAGATGCCCTTTTCTACGAACGTCCGGATCAAAAAGAATGGGGCTTCGGCACGACCCTCTCCGAGGACGGTAAGTTTCTCATCCTGTATGTTACACAAGGCACGGACGAGAAAAACCGCCTGTTCTACAAACGTCTCGATACGCCCGATGCGCCGGTAGTCGAACTGTTCAACACGCTGGATGCTTCCTATTCGTTTATCGGGAACGACGGCGATACGTTCTATATCGCGACAAATAAAGACGCGCCGACGGGCAAATTGGTCGCCGTGAACCTTTCCAAGCCGGAGTCCTCGGACTGGAAGACTCTGATCCCGACCTCGGCGAAAGACAACCTGCAAAGCGTTCGTCTTTTCGGTGATATGTTCGCGGTGACGTATTTGCACGACGCGTATACGCAGGTAAGAACATTCGACTTGTCCGGCAAGCCAAAGGGCGAGATCGCGCTTCCGGGGATCGGGTCGGCGGGCGGCTTCGACGGTAAGCGTACCGACACGGAAACGTTCTACGGGTACTCAGGCTTCACTTCACCGTACACCACGTACCGCTACGATCTGAGAACGGGCAAGTCCGAGGTTTTTAAGAAGCCGAAGGTCGCGTTCGAGCCGGAAAAGTTCGAGACAAAGCAGGTTTTTTATTCGTCGAAGGACGGGACCAAGATTCCACTTTTCCTGACGTACAAAAAAGGCACGAAGCGAAACGGCGAAAACCCGACGATTCTTTATGGCTATGGCGGATTCAACGCGAAAATGACGCCGTTCTTTTCCACCAACGTGGTCACGTGGATGGAGATGGGTGGTGTCTACGCGGTCGCGTGTTTGCGCGGCGGCGGGGAATACGGGGAAGGCTGGCATCAGGCGGGGATGAAGCTTAAGAAGCAGAATGTTTTCGACGATTTCATCGCGGCGGGGGAGTACCTCGTCAAGGAAAAATATACCTCGACGCCGAAACTCGCGATCTCGGGCGGATCGAATGGCGGACTGCTCGTCGGGGCGGTGATGAATCAGCGACCGGACCTGTTCGGTGCCTGCCTTCCGGCGGTCGGCGTCATGGACATGTTACGCTTCCCGAAATTTACGATTGGGTGGGCGTGGACCTCGGACTATGGCTCCCCGGAGAACGAGGCGGAATTCCAAGCCCTGCGGGCCTACTCGCCGTACCACAACCTGAAACCGGGGACGCGGTATCCGGCGACGTTGGTCACGACCAGTGACCACGACGACCGCGTCGTTCCCGCACACTCGTTCAAGTACGTTGCGCGACTCCAGGAGGTGCAGGCACCGGACGCCCCCCCGGTGTTGATCCGTATCGAAACAAAAGCGGGGCATGGTGCCGGTAAACCGATCTCCAAGCAGATAGATCAGACGGCGGACGTGTACGCATTTCTGGTGCGTTCGCTGGGAATGGCCCTCCCCGACGGGTTCTGAAGGGAGTGACCGTCACGCCGTGGGTTAGCCCCCCGCCCCCAGGATTGGGGGCGGGGGGCTAACCCACGGCATCTATGGAGAACGCGGGATGAAATAGCACCGTGCCCTGTGCGGTGCTGGTGTCGAACGGCAGCGCAAGGAAATACTCCGGCGGAAAGCCTTCGAGAATGAGACCGGGCTCGCTGGTGAAACCGAAGCGATTGTAATAACCGGGGTCGCCCAACAGAACGCATCCTTTAGCCCCCGAAGATTTCAGCAAGGATAAGCCCTCCGAAATGAGGGCTGTGCCGATGCCTTGTTTCTGAAATTCCAGGGACACCGACACCGGACCGAGTCCATACCAATCCGTGCTGCCATCGGAAATCGTCACCGGGGAGAAGGCGACGTGACCGACGACCCGCCCGTCCGACTCCGCGACCAGAGACAGCGTCAACGCCCCCGCCGCACGCAATGCACCAATGATAAACTGCTCGGTGCCGGAACGATGCGGCGCGTTCGCGAAAGCCGATTCGGTCACGAGGGTGATGGTTTCGCTGTCGGAAGGTTGCTCTTCGCGGATAGTAATCATCGATTCGATCCTGCCCTTTTTCGGTCAAGGTACCATGTCGTTCCGCAGTATTGCCACGCTACCGGTACGAATGCCCCGAGGACATCGCCCAGCCGTCACTGTCCTGCCCCGCCATCACCAATACGCTATACTTGTCTGTCCCGCCGTTCCACAGGGGTGACACCTATCAACATCGGACGATACGTCCGGGCGGCATGGAACCCGGAACGCCACCGGGGCGTCGAAGCACCGGCTAAACTCTATGATAGACGCGGAATCTCGAAGCAAATTGGGCGCTTTCGTTCGGGAGCAGAGGGAGCGCCACGGCACTCCCGGCGTTTCGCTGGCGGTCGTGTCCGCCGACCGTGTCGTCTATGCGTGTGGTTTTGGCGTGACCAGTGCGGACCCGGCGCAGTCGGTCGCCGTAACACCGGAAACCCTGTTCCGGGTTGGCTCCACCACCAAAGCGATGACCGGCACCCTTCTTATGCGCCTTGTTGAAGCCGAAAAACTGTCCCTGGATGAACCCGTCGTCACTTACCTCCCCTGGCTGACGTTAAGCGACAACGATGCGACCGCTCGCGTGACCTTGCGGCACCTGATGAGCCACCAGTCGGGACTGCCCTGGGGGGCGGGGTTCTTCGGTGACCGCGACCCTTCGGGACTGGAAACCTATGTCCGCACACAGGTGCCGCTCATGCCGCTCATTGCCCCTCCCGGTGTCCTGTTCAGTTACAGCAACATCGGCGTGAACGTGTCAGGGTGCGTCGCCGAAGCCGTGGGCGGTGCCCCTTTCGCCGAACTGATGTACACGTGGGTGTTCGAACCGCTCGGCATGGAGCGTACTCTGTTCGACCCCCTACGCGCTATGGCATTCCCGCTCGCGCAAGCGCACGCGCGAACGGAAGCGGGAGTTCGGGTACAGAGGGAGGAGCCGTGGGCAGAGAATGTCGCTTACCGACCGTCCGCGATGGCATATTCCACGGTTCTCGACACCGCGCGTTTTGCACGTCTGCATCTGAATCAGGGAAAATGGGATGGGCAACAACTCCTTTCGGCGGAATCCGTGGCGGAGATGCAGAAGACCCAGGTGGACGAATACCAGACGGACGGGCGCACCGTCGGTCTTAACTTCGCGCTGTCCTATTACCGGGGTCATCGCCGGGTAGGACACGGGGGCGGCATCGCCTCGTTCGGAAGCGTCTTCACCATGCTCCCGGACGCCGGGGTAGCGGTGGCGATCCAGTTCAACGAGAACGGCTTCTGGCAGGCGACGGAGGAGATCGTCCGTCAGGTATTCGACGCCGTTTTACAGCATAGTTCGCCGGCCTGTGCCGTTCCCACGGTGCCGTTGCCACCGGAGCCGAAAGTAAGGGATCGGGAGCGTTGCGCCGGTACGTTCCTCGGTCCTCGTTCCGGGTTGGTCGTCCTATCGGTCAATGACGACGAAAACTCGATACGCCTCTCACGGCGGGGGACGGGGGGCGACGTGCCACTCTTGCCTTTGCGTCGTGACCTCTACGCCGGACGAAATCTTCTCACGGGCGAGGAGGAAGTGGTCGGATGTATCGGACTAACGGAGCGACATGGCGCGGAGCCGATCACGCACATCATGCTGAACGGGGCACCCTGCGTGCGGGTCGAACCAGATCCGGCATTCGCCGCCGATCCGCACGCCTGGCATGCTTACATAGGCGAATTCCGGGGGGCGGATGAAACGTACCCCTCGGGATTCGACCGCCTGACCCTCCGCTGTGAGAACGACATCCTGAGAGTGTTCTCGCTGAACCGGGCGCGCGAGGAGGAGGCGATTCCCTGGGAAGAAGGCTGCTTCGTCTATCGCGGGCGGTTCCTTCGCTTCCCGAAGGATGATCCCGCGCCGATGTCGTTCACTCTGGGCGACCCCGTAGTCCGCTACGAACGCCTCGGGTAACACGAAATCGGCACGTTTGTGTGCGCCGGGTATTTCGCCATGGTTTTCTCTCGACGCGAAGAGGACGTCTCAATCACTCTTCCGCGAGACGGTGCAAAAGCGCGGCGGAATCGGCATTCATCGGGTAAAAGTTTTCGAGCGCGATCTCGGAGATCGTTACCTCCACCGCCGTGCCGAATACTGTGGTCGTGCTCAAGAGCGAAAGAACCCCGGAGTCGGTGACGAGGTGTAGCGGTACCACCATGTTCGCCACTTCACTGCCGGGCAAAGGCTCCGCGGGAGTATGCGTTTTAGGCACCGGATAACTACCGACCTCTTTGGCTAACTCCCTCAGTAGGGGGTCCGCTGTGATTTCGATCTGATGACGCAGGCGAGCAAGGAGGTGGGAACGCCATTGCCGGAAGTTGGCGATGCGCGGTGCCAGTCCGGCGGGGTGCATGCTTAGCCGCATCACGTTCACGGGAACCTTCAGCAGTTCGGGGGCGATTCCCCCCAATAACCGTCGCGCCGCCTCGTTCGCAGTGACCAGAGTCCAATGGCGGTCGATGGCGAGTGCCGGGTACGGCTCGTGCGCCGTCAGAACCATCTCGACGGCTTCTCGCGCGGCGGCCAGTGCGGGGTCGGCGAGTGTTCGTGTCGGGAAGACCGGGGCGAAACCGGCGGCGATCAGCAACGCATTTCGTTCGCGCAGGGGAACATCCAGCCGCTCCGCCAGGAGCATCACCATCTCGCGGCTCGGGGTGGCACGTCCGGTTTCGACGAAACTCAGGTGCCGGGTAGACACTTCCGCCTCGAAGGACAGCTCCATCTGGCTCATGCGCCGCCGCTGACGCCATTCGCGTAGAAGGTTTCCGACAAGCAGCGGAGGAGAGTGCGTCATACCAGCATGATAACGCATTTGCGTGCGGCGACTCCATTACGTCACAGGTAATGGATACGGATCGCGCGGCGCGGGATGATACCGTTGTCGGCGGCACCAACCGCCGCCACGAAAGGAATACCATATGGACCCCGTGACCGAATTGATGCATCGCTATATCGCTACCTGGAACGAGACTGACGCCGCCCGACGCCGTGAATTGATCGCGCAAACCTGGACCGAGGACGCCTTCTATATAGACCCGATGATGCGCGGCGAAACCCGCGCCGGGATAGACGCCATGATCGGAGGAGTGCAGACGCAGTTTCCCGGATTCCGACTGCGCCTGACTGGTACCATCGACGCACACCATGACCGGGCGCGTTTCGCCTGGGAACTGGGGCCGGAAGGCGAAACCGCCCCGGTCGGCGGGATCGACTTCGCCGTCCTTTCCGGCGGACGAATCCAGTCCATCACCGGCTTTCTGGATTTCGCGCCGCAGGCACCGGCGGTGTAGCAGCACCACCGGGGCATGGTTTTCACCGGGTCGCCGGTGAAAGCCATGCCCCGAAAAATTAAGAAGCGATTCACCTTCATCGCTCGAAAGGAGTTGAACAAGATGCCATTCCTCGAAACTACCGGCGGCGTCCGGCTTTTCTATCACGACTGGGGCGCGGGACGACCCGTAGTTTTCGTGCACGGCTGGACCATCGGGGCGGATAGCTGGGAATACCAGACCACGTTTCTTGCCAGCCACGGGTTGCGCTGCGTCGCCTACGACCAACGCGGGGGCGGTCGTTCGGACCAACCGTGGGACGGATACGATTACGACACCCTCGCCGATGATCTCGCAACGGTGATGGGGAAACTCGACCTGTGGGACGTTACGCTCGTCGGGCACTCGATGGGGTGCGCCGAGATTGCCCGCTACCTGTCCCGTCACGGCTCCCGCCGGGTGGCCAAGACCGTGCTTCTCGCGCCGACAACGCCGTGTCTCGTAAAGACGCCGGACAACCCGGACGGGGTAGACCGAACGATCTTCTACGGAATGCTCGACCGTCTCCTGAGCGACCGCCCCAGATACCTCGCGGATATCGCGCCGGGGTTCTTCGGACAGGGGTTGCCAGGCTGCGACGTTTCGCCGGAAATGGCACAATGGGGTATCGATCTGGCTCAAAAAGCGTCGCTACGGGCGAGCATCGAACTGTTCCGCACGAACGCCGAAGGCGACTTGCGGGCGGATATGGACGCATTCACCATGCCGACCCTGATCATTCACGGGACCGCCGACACAACGGCACCCATCGAATTGACCGCGCGGAAAACGGCGGCGGCGATCAAAGACAGTCGGCTCACGATCTACGAGAACGCCCCGCACGGCTTGTTCCTGACGCATGCGGAGCGGGTGAATCGCGACCTACTCGCGTTCACTCAGGAGTGATGTAGAAACGCCGTCAGCAGTACCGGATGTTTTCGGCGTGCTTTGTGAATAGGTGCAGGGCGTCCGCGTCGGTGATAAGTGCGTCGCCGACGCGGAAATCCTCGAACATCACCCCGTCAACCGCGTGCGCCGCATCGAATCCACCGATCAGAGGGTTGGGGGGAGGGAGAAAACGAACGGGGGGGCGAAATCACAGGATTCATCCCCGCATCGCGATCCCGCCGTCCACGGTCAGCGTCACGCCGGTGATGAACGCCGACAGATCGCTGAGCAGAAATAGCGTCGCGTCCGCCACGTCCTGCGGCTGGCCGATGCGCCCGAGGGGGAAATCCCGCGCGACCTTCTCGCGCCCGAGCCGATCCAGACTCGCCGCGGCCATGTCCGTTTCCGTCCACGCGGGTGCGACGCAGTTGACGCGGATTTGATGCGGGGCGAGCTCGTGCGCCATGCACTTCATGAACATGATTTGCCCCGCTTTGCTCACACAGTACGCCGCCGAACCGCCGCCCCCGCCGCTCTGCCCGGCAGTGGACGTGTAAATGACGATCGAACCGCCCCCGCCGGACTCGCGCATCCCCTTTTGCACCGCGCGGACGGCGAGCATCGTACCGGTCAGGTTTGTCGCCATCGTCCGGTCCCAGAAATCGAGTGTCATGGTTTCGATCGTCCGATGCTCGAAGATGCCCGCCGAGATTACCACGCCCGCGAGGGGACCGAACGCGGCGGTTGCCGAGGCGACCGCCGCTTCGATAACCGCTTCGTCCTGAACGTCGGCTTGAAGCGCGAGGGCACCGCCGCCCGTCGCGTGTATATCAGCGACGACCGCCGCCGCCGCGTTGGCGTTGTCGCGGTATGTCAGTGAAACGTTCGCGCCCGCTTTCGCGACGGTGCGCGCCGCGCTCGCCCCGATACCCCGACTCCCGCCCACGATGAGAACATGCTTCCCGGATAGATCGATAGTCGTCATTTGTCGCCTAGGAGTTGCCGTTGCTCCGGCGTCGCGGCGTCGACCACCGCCGGGTTCCATAACTCTTTGTAGCGCATCGCGGGAAACTGCTTTGTGATGTAGGCGTTGCCGTAATGCACCTGCACCATGTAGCGTCGCTCGGTCTCGTGCGAGTTCATGCCCGAACCGTGCCAGATGTCGCCGCGAAACAGGCAAACGTCGCCCGCCTTGACCATCACCGCTTTGGGCGTCACCCCGTGCCACGACGTTTCGCCGTGCGGGGCGCGCCCCGCTTTGTGGCTCCCCGGAATGATCGTC
>JACMMA010000178.1 GCA_014379275.1 Armatimonadota bacterium
GATATAATTCTATGTATGTTACACCCGTAATTATACTCTTGCAAGAGTAATATGTCCTCGATCCGATTATTTATTCTCTCGTCTTTCGCCGAACTCGGTCCGATGCACGGACACCGGCTTCGGCTTGAAGCCGAGCACGCTCACGTCAACTTGTGGACCGACATTTCCGTCGGCGCAGTGTATGGAGCGATGAAGCGTCTCGCGTCGGAGGGGTTGCTCCGAGAATCCGGGCGTGAGCGGGAGGGAAACCGACCGACCCGTCAGTTGTACGAGATCACGGCGGAAGGGCACCTTGCCCTCGCGACGCTTCGCAAGGAGGGCCTACGGGACGTGTGGTTCAAATACGACCCCTTCGACCTTGCCCTGACGCGAACCGATCCCGGTTCTCTGGACACGTTGCCGTCGGTTGTGGCGGAACGACTGGAAGAAGTGCGGGCGTTGCTGGCGGAGAGCAGACGGGTCAACGCGGCGGCACGCGAATACGTAGGCTTGGCGAAGCAGTGGGCACTCCGGCATACCGAATACCGGCTTGAGGCGGAGGTGGCTTACCTAACTGACCTGACAGGGGTCGCCAACGACATCGTCGCCGACGAACGCGACCCGCCCCCCCGTAAGATCAAGCCGCGTTAACTATAGCAATCACGGTCGAACAGTTCGGGTTCAAAGAATCCAAGAGGTGCGGAGGCGCAAGCCGGGAAGCACCGGATCGCCGATCAGTTCGGGTGGGTTGTCCAGCACACGCACCGCATTTCCCGCGCGATACTCGTGAACCTGTTTCGTGCTTCGGTCGAACAGCCACGCGAGCCGTGTGCCGTGTTCCAGAAATGCCTCGATTGCCGGTTGCCACGTTTGAACCTGAATCGGTTCATCCGCGACGCAGGCTATCATCGCCGGGATGATATTCGCGTAACAGGAAAAGTCATCGGCAATACCGTCACTCCAAGCCCCCTTGGACGCCCATGACGCAGTGAAATCGTATTCGCGTCCGTCGGGCAGCCGGAAGCGCGAAGTCTCGTCGCATTCGGCGTAGCCCGTATCGTCCGCTTCCGACCAGTATTTCAAACGTTGCTCTAACACATAGGCGGGGTCGTCTAACAGGTCGACATCGACGCGCCATCCGTAGTAGGGCATGCCGACTTCCCACGGGTCGACAACTCTCTCGAACGGGTCGGTTTCGAAACGCAGACGCACCCCGAACACGATTATCGGGTCAACATCCATCATTGTGCCCAGAACAACCTCGAACGCGCCGGTTTCCAGAGCGAAGCGTACCTGTATAGGACGCGGCAACCACCAATCCGCATCCGAAGCGGAGTAAAACTCTATCTCATTCCCGGAGAGCAACCGATAACCAAAGGTTCCTTCGAACCGCATGGCTTGCGCGTACCCGTACCAGAAAGTCGCCGTGCCGTCCGCGCGGAACTCGTAAGTTTGCGAATAGTCATAGAATTGATACCCGGCACTCCACGCCGATCCGCATAGAAGTAGCCGGGTATCATCAGGCGTCACGTGCTGTTACCCTCGTAACGCAACGACCAACGCGTCGATCTCTTCCTTGCTCCGCTGTTCTGTCACGCAAAGCAGTGCCGCGTTTTCGCCGAGTTCCGGGTAGTCCGCCGCGAGTGGCAAACCGCCTAGGATGCCCGCTTCTAACAGCCGCTTGTTGATTGCTTCCGGGGCGTCGGGCATCCGAACCACGAACTCCTTGAAAAACGGGGCTTCGGGGAACACTAATTCGTATCCCGGTAGTTTCGCGATCTCGGTCGCCGCGTAGTGCGCTTTCCGGACGCACAGGTTCGCCACCTGCGCGAAGCCGGTCTTTCCCATCGCCGACAGGTACACCGTGGCCGCGAGCGCGAACAGTGCCTGGTTGGTGCAAATGTTCGATGTTGCTGTGTCGCGCCGGATGTCCTGCTCGCGGGTACGGAGCGTCATCACGTACGCCCGCGTGTTCTCTATGTCCACGGTCGCGCCGACGATCCGACCGGGGATGCGCCGGATGTAGTCTTTGCGGCATGTGAGCAGCCCGAGAAGTGGCCCGCCGAACGCCGGATAACAGCCGAGCGATTGACCCTCGCCGGTAACAATGTCCGCGCCAAGTGCGCCGGGTGTTTCCAGTACGCCGAGGGCGATCGGATCAACCGACACTAAGAGCAACGCGCCCTTGACATGCGCGGCGTCGGCGAGGGCGCGCAGGTCCTCGATCGTGCCGAAGAAGTTCGGGTGTTGCACCACGATACACGCCGTGTCGTCGCCAATCGCCTCGGTCAGGGCGCCGCCGTTTATCGCGCCGGTTTCCGCGACGTAGCCAACTTCGGCGATGTTTTCCGTGTGCGACTCCAGATACGTGCGCATCGTTTGCCGATACGCCGGGTGCAGGGTTTTCGCCACGAGCACACCGGTGCGTTTCGTGATGTCACATGCCATCAGGACCGCTTCGGCGAGCGCGGTCGCGCCGTCGTACATGGACGCGTTGGCGACCTCCATCCCGGTCAGGCGCGAAATCAGCGTCTGGAACTCGTAGATGCTCTGTAAAACGCCCTGCGATACCTCCGGCTGGTACGGCGTATACGCGGTGTAAAACTCCGACCGCCCGGTGACATGTCCGACCACAGGCGGAATATAGTGGTCATAAATGCCCGCCCCGAGGAAACACGGGTAGCGGTCCATGTCGGCGTTCTTGCTCGACAGAGCAATCAGATGCTTGCGGAGCGAAATGTCGTCCAGCATGGGCGAAACGCCGTCGAAGTCTGCCGACTCTAGAATGGCGGACGGGATGGTATCGAACAACTCGGCTACGGACCCGACGCCAATCGCGGCAAGCATCCGCGCCCGATCCGACTCGGTGTTAGGAATATAAGACACTGTACTGGGGCTGCTTTCTATTTTCGTTGAACCGCCAAGACGCCAAGTTCGCCAAGGTTAGAGGAGGGGAAGGTTTTGAAGTAAACCGCTTGCCGGTTGAGTACAGACCGCCCAAGAACAAGCGAATCTAAAAAATCTAAAACCTCTCTTCCCCTCCTCTTACCTTGGCGAACTTGGCGTCTTGGCGGTTCAAAATTTGCTACTCGCCGATTTCGGTTTTGTATCCGTCCGCCGTGAGAAGGGCTTCGACTTCGGCGGCGTCTTTGAGGCGGACTTTGATCATCCAGCCGTTTTCATAAGGCGACTCGTTCAACGTGGATTCGCTCCCGGAAAGAGTGTCGTTCACTTCGAGGACTTCGCCCGAGACGGGGGAGTACAGTTCGGAAACGGCTTTGACGGATTCCACGGTCCCGAAAATGTCGTCGTGGGAAAGCATCCGACCAGCTTCCGGCAACTCGACATAGACGACGTCACCCAACTCTTCCTGCGCGTGATCGGTGATTCCAATCGTGGCGATGTCGCCGTCGATGCGCACCCATTCGTGCGACTTAGAGTACTTCAGTTCGACCGGGATAGTGGACATACGTTTGATTTGTCTTTCTATGCAGAAAAAAGGGACACGAATTTCCCCCCATGTAAACGCCAATCCTGCGCAAACACCGGGGTGACAGCGACAGTATACGCCGCCCGGCTTTTCCTAACAAATCGGGCGGATATTACGCGCGACGGGTTCTTGCGACGATGATAGCAAGCGCGGCAATGAAGACGGCGGTCGCGGTGAGCGAAGCAACCGTGGTACGTCGCCCGAACGATAGGCACATACACGTCGAGAAGACCGGCTTCCCGTCCAGGCGTAACCGACGCCGACAGACTACGCAGGGGGACAAAGCCACGGCACTATTTATTATCGGTAGCGGCACAAAACTCAATATTTAAGCCTTTTTGTAAAACGGTAACGCGGTGACCGTCGCGGGGTGGCGCACATCGCGGATGACGACTTGGACCGTGGTGCCGACTTCGGACGCAATGGTGCGCACCCGTGCGAGCGCGATTCCTTTGCCGAGCGTCGGCGAGAAGGTGCCGCTGGTGACATGACCGACCGGTTCACCCGACTCGTCCAGCACGGAATAGCTGTCCCGGGGAACCCCGCGCCCTTCCATGGCAACACCGACCAGCACCTTGTCGCGTGGCGCAGACTTCAGCGTCGCAAGTGTCGCCTGCCCGACGAACGGTACCGGTTTATCGGTTTTGACCACCCACGCGAGGCGGGCTTCATACGGATGGGTGCGTTCGTCCATCTCGTGACCGTAGAGCGGTAGGCACGCCTCGACGCGCAACGTGTCGCGTGAACCCAGGCCGCAGGGGATCGCGCCGCCGCTTGTCAGCGCGTTCCATAATGCTTCGAGGTCTTCGTTCCGGCAGAAAAGCTCGACGCCGTCTTCGCCGGTATAACCGGTCCGCGCGACCATGACGGGGCAATCGCAGATCGCGGTCTCGGTAACGCCGAAGCGTGGCAGAACGGTCAGGTCCGCATCGGAAAGATTGTCGGCAAGTTTGACCGCGTTCGGACCCTGCGCGGCAATGAGACCCGTAAGGAACGTCTCGTCCTCGATGGCGAGATGTACAAACCGCGTTCGGTGTCGTTCGAACCAGGCGAGAGCCTTCACGCGGTTCGACGCGTTGACGACGACGATGAATTCGCCGACCCCGAGCCGATAGACGATGATGTCGTCGATCACTCCGCCCGCGTCGGTACAAAGGAGCGAGTATTGCGCCCGCCCGACGGAAAGTTTGGCGACGTCGTTCACGGTGATGAATTGCAAGAAAGCGAGGGCGTCCGCGCCGTGAACACGGACACGACCCATGTGCGAAACATCGAATAAACCGGCGTTCTGTCGCACGGCGTTGACTTCGGTAATGACCCCGGATTTGTACTGCACGGGCATCTCCCAACCGGCGAAGGGAACAAGCTTCGCGCCGGATTTTTGATGCACGTCGTACAACGGTGTACGGAGCAGGGTTGGGTTAGCGTCTGACATAAAACCATTATACCGAGGTTTAACGTGGTGTCTACTTTCGGCGCGGCGTTTACACGGCGGGAGCGGTGAACCCCGGACCAACAAACCATAGCGCGATTCTCCCGCCTCCCGGTATAACAACACCGTGGGACAAACCGGCAACGACACAATCACCTTGCAAACCGTTAGCGCGGACGAAACGCAAGCGGTCGCGGCACGACTCGCCGTGCTCCTGCGCCCCGGCGACGTTCTGACGCTGTCCGGCGATCTGGGCGCGGGCAAGACGACATTCACGCGGGGATTAGTTGCCGCACTCGGGGTTCCCGCGCAAGCGGTCACCTCGCCGACATTTACGCTATTACACGAATACCGGGGCGGGCGGCTTCCCGTGTATCATGCGGATGCGTACCGACTGACGCAAACTACCGACGCCGACGACATCGGGCTGACAGAGGTCATCGACACAGGCGACGGCGTCGCGGTTGTCGAATGGGCGGAGCGAATTATCGCCGCTCTCCCCGCCGAGCGACTGGAAATCATGCTGGAAGACACCGCTAGCGACGATTCCCGCGCCGTCACGCTGACCGGGCGCGGCGAACGGTGGGCGACCCTCACGCAGGAATGGAACGCGACGTGCTGATTCTTGCTATTGACACTTCCAGCGAAACCTGTAGCATCGCAGTTTCCGATAACACGGTCTGCCGCGCCGAATACAATTTCCGTCACGAACGGCGACTCATCGAGCGGCTCCCCGGCATCGTGCAGTCCCTGTTGGCCGATACCGGATCGACGCTCGCCGACATCGAAGCGTTCGCGGTCGGTCTGGGGCCGGGTTCGTTCACCGGGGTGCGCGTCGGCGTGACGATGGCGAAAGTCTGGGCGATGACGCTCGACAAACCGGTCGTCGGCGTGTCGTCGCTGGACGCGCTGGCGTTTCCTCACTACTGCGCGAATACGTGTCGTATCGCAATCGCGCCCACGCGCCGGACAGAATCCGTGATCGGCTTCTACGGTCATCGGATGCCGACTTCCGGTGAACTCCCAACCATCATTCCACACGAGCAACTCTGGCAGACCGCGCAAAATGTTTGGGGGACAATGGAGGAAATGCCGCTGTTAATCGGAGAAACGTCAACTGCAGTCTGGGGAACATTGCCGGAATCGGAGCAGGAACGGATCACCCCCGTTGCGGATCATCCACGCGCCTCGGTCGTTGCGCGTCTCGCCTTCGCCCGACTGGGACGCGGCGAATCCGACGACACCGATTCGCTCGTGCCGCTCTATGTCACGCCGCCGCCGACCGGGTGACAACGTTTGTCTTTCGGGGGAATGTATTCCCCCGACGCCCAATATAAAAACAGGAGGATAATTCGATGACAAAGGTAGTTATCATTGGCGCAGGGAGCCAGTTCGGGGCGAAGTTGTCCCGCGATGTTCTGGCACTGCCCGCACTTCGGGACTGCGAGATCGCGCTGGTAGATATTGATGGCGCGAAACTGGACCGGGTACATCGCTATGTGACCCGTATCGCGCAGGCAAATAATCTGCCGGCACGGATCACCGCGACCACCGACCGCACCGAAGCGTTGCCCGGGGCGAGCTTCGTCGTGACCAGTATCAGTGTCGGCGGGGCGGCATACGCGGGCTTCCCGGCGACTGCGGAGGTAGAGATCCCGCGCAAATACGGCTTGGAGCAGAGTGTCGCCGACACGATCGGGGTGGGGGGCGTGTTTCGATTTTTGCGAACGGCTCCGGTGCAGCTGGCGATCTGCCGGGATATGGAGCGGCTTTGTTCCGACGCCCTACTCCTGAACTACACGAACCCGATGGCGATGCTGACATGGCTTCACGCCGCCGGGTCGAGCGTCGCGCAGGTCGGCTTATGCCACAGCGTGCAAAACACGATCCGCGAACTGTCCGAATACCTCGGTGTGCCGGAACACGAGATAGATTTTCAGTGCGCGGGGATCAATCATCAGGCGTGGTATTTGCGGCTACGCCGAAACGGCGAAGATCTTTACCCCGCGCTACGCGCCCTGCTCGGCGATCCCGCGACGGTCGCGAAGGACACGGTGCGCTTTTCGCTTTTCGACCATTTCGGCTATTTCGTGACCGAGTCCACGAAGCATTGCTCGGAGTACCATCCCTACTTCCGGCGGACGAGCGAGCTGCGGGAAAAGTACGGTTTGTCGCTACGAGAGGTCGCCGCCGCACAATCGCTCCAGGCGGATCACCGCGCCTGGATGCAGGACCCGGATAACGCGCCGCTACCGTCGCTCGCCCTGTCCAACGAATACGCGGCACGGATTATCGAAGCGATGGTCACCGACGCGCCCTATAAGTTCTACGGGAACGTAAGCAACGCCGGGCTGATCCCGAACTTGCCCACAGGCTGCTGCGTCGAGGTCGCCTGTCTCGTGGATAAACAGGGCGTACAACCCACACACCCCGGACCACTCCCGGTGGCACTCGCGCATCTGAACTTGACGAATATCGCGGTACAGGAACTGGCAGTCCGGGCGGCACTTGACAAGGATCGAGAGGCCGCGTTCCATGCCTGCGCCCTGGACCCGTTGACCCGCGCGGTATGCTCGCTTGATCAGATACGCGCGATGTTCGACGAGTTGTGGCAGGCGGAGGCGGAAGCGGGGCTACTTTTCTGACGTTTTGAAATGGCTGTGAACGGCGGCTTCATTACCACTTTAATTTGGCTTGAAACGCATGCTATTCCTGCGCGAGCCGTGGCGCGAGAGCACCGCCGCCGTTTCCGGCGCGTCCGCATGCTCTTTTTTGCGATCCCACAGCGCGTCCTTCATGATCTTCGATTCCGCCGCGAAATCGATGCACGGCGGCGGATAGCCGGGAGCCGCCCCCGCCATTTCGCCGGACAGGATCGTTTCGTCCGAAAAACCGTGCAGTTCGGGAATCCAGCGGCGCGTGAACAGCAACGCAGGGTCCTGTTCGCGCAGCTGCTTCGACGGACTGTAGACTCGGATCGTATTGATCCCCACCACGCCCGCCTGCATCTGCACCTGACTGAGGTGGATTCCCGGCTCATAATCCCGGAACACTCGTGCCAGCGGGTAATGCACCGTGCGCCAGTCGAGCCGGAGCGCATGACAGGCGAACGACGTCACCATCGCCCGCATACGGAAGTTGACAAAGCCGGTTCGCGCCAGACAGCGCATCGAAGCATCCACCAGCGGGAAGCCGGTCGTGCCAGTTACCCACGCCCCCAGACGTTCCTCCGCCTCCGCCCCGCGGACGCAGGGCAGATCGCGATACGCCGGGTGAATCGCGTCGAATTCCATCCCCGGCTCGTCTTCCAGGCGTTGCACGAAATGGTCCCGCCATGCCAGCCGCTCGCTGAATGCACGCAAACCGCGCCGCCACTGCGTCGCCTCCGGGTTGCCATCCGCTTCCTCCTCCCGCCAGTACCGTAACGCGTCCTGGGTTCGTCGGTAAACAAGCCGGCTTGTCAGCGTGCCCCACGCGAGATGGACCGAAAGGCGCGATCCCGCCGTGAACGCTGTCACCGGTGAGGAGATCCCGCCCGCATAGCGGACCCCGCGCCGTTCGAGAAACCCGTTCAGCGTCGCCATGGCGACTGGCTCGTGTACCGCCTGCCGCTCACCGTCGGGATCATCTCGCTGTGCCCGACAGAGGAACGACTGCACCGCTTTGTCCGCCCAGGCACTCTCGCAACGGGAGCGCAGGCAAGAGGGCAGAGGACGGACCGGGGCATCGGGCAGGGGCATCTGGCGCATAAACGCCTCCCAGAGGGCATCGCGCGTGTCCCGATCCCGTAGCGGACGCGCGACGCCTTGCTGTGGTAACTCGGTCCATATCACGCCTCGGCGGCTGCACCATTTTGCGACCGCCTTATCGCGGGCGAACGTTACCGCTCCGCCC
>JACMMA010000179.1 GCA_014379275.1 Armatimonadota bacterium
GCCAATAATGGAACCGACGGCGTACTACGAAAAGTTCGGCTCCTACATCCCGAACGTCATCTTCCCGTCGGCGAACGTGGTCAAGGACGGCACGATCTATCTGTATTACGGCGTATGCGACACCGCCATCGCACTGGCAACCGCGAAACTAGACGACGTGCTGGACTTTGTGCTTACCGGGAGGTAGTCGGCTACTCCCCGCCGGTAATGAACAGGTGACGTATCCCCTTGCCCGATCCCGTACGCCGTATCTCGATCACATATACGGCGTAGGGGTCGAGCGGATCGTTTCCTTGACGACGCAACCGCCAGCTGGTCGGGGTGGCTTCCTCGACTGTTATGGGTTGCGCGGTCTCGCTATAGGGGCGTCCGTCTCGCGCTTCTTTGTATCGGCGCAGGAACACCTCCCAATTCTTCGGCGGAGTTCCAAACCCCGGTGTGAACGATAGCAGAATATCCTTGGTGCGGGGGAGAGATGTTAACCCACTGGCGTTGACGTGGAGGACTCCGATACCGTTTTCCCGTTCCAAATCCTTCGTTTCGACAGAAACACCGTTCGCGTCATTGTCTGTGCTTCCTCTAGCGGCACCGGGCGCGATGAAAAGTTGGCGTTGCAGAGCTTCGTTAATCGTCACCCCGTCAATCGACACCCCGTCCGGCGTCCGAACATCCACGATGTAAACGCCCCCCGGCGCGAAGAGCGGGGTATTATCGCCGCCAACCCTTCTGAAATCCCAGCCCTTTTCCAAAACGCGTGCGGGTGAGTCCAGAAATTCGGAAGATTTTCTCTCGAAGGGGACGGCATCCATGGGTTCCGCAATGGCTTTACCACTAGTCCCATCCGCGTCAAAAAAGCGTGTCACCTGAACTCGAAAGCTCGGGGGCGGTTGTTCCTGGCTGTTCGGGTTCCAGCGCGTAGTCAAACGTTGGGCGTTTAGAGGCTCGAATACTGTATCTGCTCGCACCGCACCGAGACTGCGCCTTTCACTGTCAACGGCTCCGGTATCCACAGTGACGTATCGGCTTTCGCGCACCAGCGGTGCAGCCGTTGAGCTTGGCTCGTCACTACCTCCGCCGCAACCAGAAAAGAGAAGAAGGGTTAGAAGAACCGGCAAAGCAACAGAAAAACTGGAAAGGTTCGCACGTCTCATTTTTGATGAATAATTCCCGTGGTTGCGTTGATTAAGTGCGTACCAAGCGGTTCACGCGACTCTCGATGCATTAAGACCGTGTAAACACCACTTACCTTCACACAGGTTTTCTGGTTGCCCACCGTATTCGTGTATGCCGACATCGCCCCTGTGCGATATAATACGCGGCTATGCGAATCGGAAATCTCGACATTTGGCCTAACATTGTTCTCGCCCCAATGGCAGGGATCACTTCACACCCGTTCCGCACGCTGTGCAAAAAGTACGGGCGCGTCGGACTTGTCGTCACCGAGCTGATCTCGAGCCACGCGATCCATTACCGTAATCAGCGCACCTGGGGCATGTTCGATTGGACCGACGAGGAACGCCCCGCATTCTGTCAGTTGTTTGGCGGCGACCCGGCTACCATGGCGGAAGCAGCGCAGGTCGTGGTTGAAAACGGCGCGGATGGTGTCGACATTAACATGGGGTGCTGGGTGCCAAAAGTCGCCAAAACCGGCGCGGGCGCGGCACTGCTCAAAGATTTATGCCAGGCGGAAGCGGTAGTCAAAGCCGTCGTGGACGCGGTCGGGGATACCGTTCCGGTTACGGTCAAGGTGCGATCCGGGTGGGATTCCAAAGACGTGACCGCGATTCGGTTCGCCAAAGCCGCCGCGAACGTCGGGGTGAAGGCGATCACGGTACACGCGCGGTTCGCGTCGCAGGGTTTTTCCGGAACGGCGGACTGGAGCGTCATCGGGCAGGTAAAGGAAGCCGTGAACGGAATTATACCGGTGATAGGAAACGGCGATATCGAGACACCGCAGGATGCGAAGCGCATGATGGCGGAAACCGATTGCGATGCGGTGATGATCGGGCGTGCCGCGATGGGCAACCCGTGGCTTTTAGCCCGAATCGGTTTATATCTGGAGACCGGGGTTCTATCCCCCGAGCCGGACGGATTTGAGCGGATCGCGGTCGCCCGCGAACACGCCCAGATGCAAGTGGCGCAGCAGGGCGAGGATATCGGATGCCGCGAGCTACGCGGGCTGTTGTCACATTACTTCAAGGGAATCCCCGGTGCGCCGCGCATCCGAGAATCGCTGACGAAGATCAAAACGCTCTCGGACATTGAGGCGATTTTGGACGACGCGCACGAGCGGTTCGTGATCCGGCTGGAGGAATCGGACGGCGATGGAACGGTTGCGGAGCGTGAGTTGGCGGCGGCTTAGCGTTCGCGGTCCAAGCGGTGATGCAGGGCAGGATAGTCGATCTTGGCGTTATGCCGCTTGTCCACGGGCAACGTGTCCCATACCCTTACTTCGTCCAATATTGCCCAGTGTAGTGCGGTTCTCAGGGCATTCGTGTCAATGTTCCCCCCCTCGACCAGAAGCAATCGGCGGTTTTTATGCGACACCACGGCGACACGGCGCACTGCGGGATCGCGTCTGGCGGCACACTCCACGGCGAAGGGGTAAAGTATGCCACGGTCATCCTCGATCCGTGCCCCACACCGCCCCAGCAACCACAGCCGACCGGTGTCATCCAGGTATCCCTCATCGCCGGTACGGTGCCATATCGTATTGCCGACGCGAAACTTCGTTTCGGCATCCCCCTGTCCGTTCAGATAACCCGGTAAAACGTGGTCGCCGCTGACCACAATTTCGCCTGGTTGATCGGCAGGTAAGCAGAGATCGTCAAAAGCATCTGGGGTGAACGGTCCGAGTGGTGTTCCCCAGGCGTCGGGTAGGATGCCGAGTGCGATATCCGGGACCGGCAGTCCCGCAAGTAACCCTTTCCCAGATCCCATGGCGGAAATGTCGTTATCACTCATCTCCGCGCGGGCGATATGGGCGATGGGCTCCGCTTCTGTCGAGCCGTACACGGCGACGATCTCCGCTTCCGGTTCGGTAGCCATCGTCAGGCTGTCGAGTAGCCCTGGGAAAACAGGCGCGCCTCCCGTATAAATGTGCCGCAACGACGGGAGCGGTTCGCCGCTTTCCAGCAATCGTTCAAAAAACGCGGGCGAAGCCGCGGCGCGAGTAGGTCGTAACCTCAGGATCTGCGCACGGATTGGCGGAACATTTACCGCGCCGGGGCGGCGCAAATCCCCTGTGGGAATCACGCTCGTCACACCCGATGCCAGATTCGCCAGCGCAAAGATGGGGAGGGTCGTCAAGTCAATCTCACCGGGTTGCAGATGCAGGCTGGCGGCGAGAGAGCGGTGTTGCGCGGCGAGGAGACCATGGGTTCGCACCGCCGCTTTGGGTTGCCCCGTGCTACCGCTAGTAAAAGTCATCAGTGCGGGTGTGTTTTCGACTGCCGGGACGATCATCGTAAATGGGGTACGCCGCCCGGAATCGGTTTGGCGAGTCGCGCCCGGAACGGGAACCCCACCAACCGAGATTTTGAGCGGGATTCGGCGCAACGCGGGTGATACAAGCCTGAGTAAATGTGCCTTCACCGTACCGATGAACGCATCCGGTGCGTGGAGTGCGCAACACGCTCTGATATGTGCCGTGCCTGCCGACGGATCGAGAAACATCGCCACCACACCGAGCCGAAAAAGTGCGACCAGAACGATATATAGGTCCAGAGACATTGGCACAAAGACCAGTGCCGTCTGCCCGGAATGGAGTCCTTTCTGGTGAAGCAATGCGGCGACGCGCCCCGACTGTTCGTCAAGATCCGCGAATGTCAGCACCTGATCGCGTCCACCGATGGTTTCGATGAGTGCCGGGGCATCGGGGCGTACGCTCACCTGACCGAGCAGGAGTGACGCGGTATTCATAACGCCCGCTCGTACAACGTGTAGCGTCGCAGGGCACGCGCCCCACCGTAGACGACGCTCAGGTTGCGTGATGCGTTGCTGTCGTGCATCAGGGCGTGGAGCGCACGGGTGAACCCTGCGTCACGCGCCGCCGACTGACACCGATCCAGCAGAAGCATTCCCAGCCCCGCCCATTCGCGACCCGGCAAAACGGCGACCGTTTTCACGATAACCGTGCGCGGCGTCTCGCCCCGCCTGGCCTCCTCTAAATCAGGAAGGGCGAACAGAAACCCGACCAACTCACCGTTTGAGTTTTCTGCCATCACCGTCAGATCCGGGCGTAGGTAAGGCACGATCCGCTGGTAAGAGCCGACGAATTCTGCCTCGGGAAGCGGCGTGTACAGGAAATTGTCGCGGAAACTGACGCAAGATAGATCGTAAATGCGGTGCAGTTCGCTGTCGAGGCGGGCTGTGTCGAACGGGCGAAGCATGACACCGGCACCGGCAATTCGGGTGGCGATCCGCTCCGCACGCGGATCACGGTGCGTCATATCGTCGGTGACGCGGGATGAATAGGTGGCGAGCGGCGTAAACCCGGCGGCGCGGAACTGCTCCGGGTAAGCGGAAGGATTGCCGGGTTCCAGGAAGAACAACGGCTCAGCAGAGTCGGAATCATTGTCTCCGTTGCTCGTGACGAAGCGGTAACGCCGCCATGTATTGCCGTCCATCGGACCGATGGCGCGGGTGCAACCGTATTTTTTCAGTTCCCCGAAAGAGTGGTCAAGAAGCATTGCCGTCGCACCGTCCTGTGTGGCCTCGTACTGCCCGATGATGCCGGATCGCTCGCCGGGAAGCGTGGGAATATTCCCGCCCCACCACAGAGCGCAACGCGCGACGATTGTTTCGTTTTCGGTGGCGACAACAGCCGCGTCGGCGTCCGGTAGCACCGCGAAGGGCGCATTGACAAAAGGTTGTGTGTAAACCGTGATACTCACCATGGCGCGATTCCTTTCGCCGTCAGTGCCGAACCGATGGCGACACCGAGTTGGAGAACCCAACGGCGATATTTCAACGGGTTATCTCCCGGAACGATGCCGGAAAGATGTGCACCAGCGATGCCGACGATAGTGCCGACCGGGGCAAGCACCAGCAGGGTCACCAACGCCGGGCGGCTATTCGGACCAGCACAAAGATAGTACGGTACCAGCATCAGAAGCGCGCTTTTTATCACGGCGACGGCAGTTACCAGTCCTTCCTCATTTCTGTTGAAACGTTCCTGAAGGCGGATGATACCGATTATTGCCAGATGGGCGGCGAAGGATACCGTATACGGTAGTAGAAAATCGGGACGGTCATACGCGGCAGCAAGGAAAAGCCAGGAGATCCCGACGCCGGTCGCACGAAGCACGTCGCTAATATCGTGTGTACGACTCGTTCCGTCCCGGTTTTCGCGCGGGAAAAGAAGGGCATAGGTCGAAAAAAGCGTGATCGGTGCCACCATCCATTGCCAACCCCCGAGTGCCCAAGCGAGATACGCGATCAGCGCCGAACCCAGCACCGCACCACTGTTGAGCGTAGTTTGCCGTCGATACAGCACCGCGAATCCGACCAGCGCCAGCGTCACGCCCAGGCGAACCAGGAGGTCGAGGACGCCGAGCGGCAGGAACGAACGCAGTAACAGAAACGCGCCGAGGGGAATAAACAGGTTGTCGAGACCACGCCACGCGACTGCCTCGATCAGCGTCAGAAGCAAACCGAGGATCAGACCGATCAGTAGCGATTCGGCACGCCCCGTGTTCGTGGCGAGTAACAACGGGACATGCGCGCTCAGAAAGGCGACCAGGAGAAATGCAAGCGACCCTTCCAAACTTTTTTGCCCCTCGCCCGTTTCGTATTTCAGCGACCCGTAACGCACACCGATTAACGCGGCGACGGCGTCCCCGAGAGCGAGCAGCAAAACCGGGATGATGTAGCTTACGGTATCGCCGTCCGCGAGGAAAAAGAGCCCGGCGACACCGACCGGGAAATAAATCTCGCCCAGTGAGTCGCGCGACACCCCGTGTAACACACCGCCGAATCGTTCCCGCAACCAGGAGGAGCGTCGCAACGTATACAGCGAGGCGGAGGCAAGCACGCCGAGCAGGACAACGGGCCACATCGCCGTGCCAAACAGCCAGGGGAAGGTCAACGTCACAAATCCCATCCCGACGTGGAGCATTTTGCGGCTCAGTTCCGGATGAATACGGCGGCGGTGCTGCAACGTCCGTAAGCCGAGCATCAGCCCGCCCAAGACGACGAGCACAAGCAACATCGCCGGAATCGGAGGCAGAAGTGGTTCTAAAGCGACGGTCATGGAAGCCGCTCCTCGACGACGAACGCGCTATAAAAGAACGCTTTATCGTCTTGTAGCAAATCAGCGGCGAGCGGTTCGACGGGGCGGAGCAGACCCGCCATCGATGCGGGGCGACGGCGCGGGGCGAGCATGTTCCAGTATGCCAGGCGCGCCCCCGGTCGCCCCGCACTCGCGAGCCGCCGCAGCAACAACTCATAATTGGGCGGCGACATGTATTCGAAGATGTCGCTCAGGTTAAAGCGGTCGATAGCCGCCTCCCCGGCTTCCTCCAGGAACGATTCTATCGAGCCGAGGCGCAGTTCCAGGGCGTCCAAGTTGCCCCGGATCGCCTCGAAGTTTTCCGCGCGGAGCGCGAACGGCAGGGCGTGCGGCGCATGTGTTCCAGTCAGAATCCAATGCAGGTAAGGGTTCGTCGCCGGATCGCCGTAGGTCAGGGCATGCCGGGTACGCGCGAGGATGCGGTCGGCGATACTGCCTTCGACGTATTGGAAGAACGCTGGATCGCGCCCGAGTCGCCCCATGACGACGCGCGAGAAGAAGACGCGGAACAAAAGCCGCCAGCGCACCGTGTTCCACTCCCTTTTGTAGAATTGCATCCGCTCGTCGATGGTCCCGCCTTGGAGCAACCGATCCACCATACGTCGACCATGAACCCACGGCAGAACCCGGTTACGGAACAAAGCGAAGTACCGTTCAAACTTGCCCGCCCCCCCGATGCCCGCACCGATCTCGGAAGGGTGGGCATCCCAGAACGCGCGGGTTTCGTCATCCAGCAAGGGACGACACCGCTGATACAGTGCCGCTCTGTCCGGGGCGGACGCGAGCGTGGACCCCACCAGAACGAGCAGTTCGGGATACTCCAGAGCACGGTATGCAGCGACTCGAAGGTGGGCACACGCGATCTGTGCCCCACTCAAATCCAGTGCGACGACCCGCGCGGGACGACGTGCGAGCATCGCAAGCGCATTGTCCCCGGCGGAGCAGATCGCAAGACACGTGTCACCCGGCCGGATGTCGAGTCCTGCAAGCAGTATGTCGGCGTCTTCCCAGCACTGGGCATACCGAATCGCGGAAAAATCGGCGCGCCTTTCGACCTCGGAAGATACCTCGGATTGCGTTGTCGTCTCCAGCACAGGACACCTCCAGAACAAGGAACAGGTGCGGATTAAGCCGACATTCCGACTTCCGCCAGCAGGCTTTGCGCGGCGACGGCGGCGCGGTGAAAACTTTCGGCGGGTGGCATGTCACGAAACGATGCATTCGTTTCGCCACTTGGTCCGGTCGCGAGTACGGCTTCCGAGTGCGCCAGGTGCGGTTCTAGCGTGAGCGGGCCACTCCACCCGCGCCCGGCCGCGTCGGCAAGAATTCGTTTCACTTGCCCGCTGCCTTCGCCGACCAGAGTGTGCTGGTAACTGCCGCCAATCTGTTGCGAGTCTTTCAGGTGGAACGCGTCGGTCTGATCCTTCAGCGTCAGCCAGTTCGCCCAAACATCCTCGCCACCCTGATTATAATTGTCGAAGTCAAATATCAACTTGAAGTGATCGTTGCGCAACCCGGCTATCTCCTCGACGTTCGCGCACGCATCACCGAAAATATGACGCTCGTTCTCGTGAAACAGTATCAGGTCATGTCGTTCCGCTTCGGCGCGCAAGCGGCTCAGCCGCTCCATACTTTCCGATTTCCAAACCGCCAGCGGACTCTTGTTTTTGTTGTAATAGGAGAACATTCGCACCGCTCGGCATCCGAGAATCGGTGCCAATGTTGCCAGATGACGCAGTTTTTGCAGGTCAGTTTCCAGGGGGTCGGCGATGTCGATCTTGCCGATCGGCGAGCCGAACATGTGCACGCCGATCCCGGCAGCGTCCAGCTTTCCCCGGACTACCTGTGCGTGCTCGACCGGTAGCGCGGTAACCCCGATCCCATCCACCGAGCGCAGGTCCATAAACTTCAGTCCCGCACGCTGGCAGGAGGCGATCTGTTCTTCACACGTTCGCCCGGCTTCATCGGTAAACGCAGAGAGCGTACTTGTCATCATCATTTCCTTTATCGCTTATTTATTTCCTCATCCTATCTGCTAACCCTTCTTTTGTTTTTCTTTTTTGTCCTTCCCGGACGGGGCCAACCTGACGTTGGATCGTTGTTACCTGCGGTGCTCTTTTCTTGTTTGGTGCTTCGTTGTCGGTCCTTTCCCGCGAATTCTTCGGTTCCGGTTTACACACTCCGTGTGTAAACCGGAACCGAAGAATTCGCGGGAAAACAGC
>JACMMA010000180.1 GCA_014379275.1 Armatimonadota bacterium
GGCGATGAAGCCATAACATCAGATAAGGAACAAAAACATGACCATTGACTGGGCAAACCCGGCGGAACTGGGGACCGCGATCGCGGTCGGTGCCGGGGTTTTAACGGGCGGATTATTCCTGTTTCGTCGGGTGTTCGCGGCAGATAAGATCAAGCGCGATCCGATCGTCCCGCTACCGCTCAAACAGTACAAGCGGATTCTGGTGCCGACCGGAGTCGGAATGTGCCACGACGATTACGTCACCGAGGCGGCATCGCTGGCATGCCATCTTGCGGGCAAAAAAGGTTCCTCGCCGACGGAAGTCGTTTTCACGTATGTGATTCCGGTGCCGCGCGCCTTGCCGCTAAATGCGGACATGCCTCAGGAAGAAGCGGAAGCAGACCGCGTCCTCAACGCCGCCGCCGACCTCGCCCGAAAGCGTGGGCTGACCAAGATCGTTAAGCAACTACGTAAGGGTCGCACCGTCGAGGACGAGACGATCAAGGCGGTCGAGCAAGAAAGCGCGGATCTCGTGATCCTGACCCCGCAAACCCATGCGGCGGCGCAAACCGCGATGCCGCTCGCTTCCAACGCGAACGCTACCACGGTCCCCGCGACGCAGGCGGCAGTTCACGCGATCCATGCCGGAATCGGCGCCGGCGGGACCTCCTGCTCGGTGGCGAACAAATCCCGGTGTTACGCGGAACTCGACACGATGCAAACATCGGATGAAAGCGAGACGGTGACCGGGAAGCTTCTGCGCCGTCTGCCCTGTGAGGCGATGGTGGCGCGTCAGGCGAGTACAACAACGACGTCGATGCCGGTGGCGTTCTCGCGGAACTGAGTCAGCGGGCGGTTCGTTTCAAAACGCGCTTGCGACCAAGCGTCGGAGCGGATCGCCCCAGAAGTGCCACGCTTCCCAGCAAAACACGGCGAGCCAGAACACCGTCACGTAAGGCGGCTTCGCCCAGCAGTGCCACTCCTTGACGCCTTTGCACGCCGCGAGAACGTAAAACAGCGTCGCCAGCCCCGAGAGGGCGAGCAGGCTATACTCTCGGAACAGTAGCACCAGAAACGCCGCCTTGCAGAACGTGAAGGCGTACCCCTCATAGAGACGCCCCTGCCCGATCCGGTCATATTCGCTCATGGTTCTTGCCCTTCTGCTTGTTTGAGGGAGCGATCTACCAACTCCCAGACGCGATCCCGGAGTGCTCCATTGCGGGTGCCGTCGGGGTGCGTTTTCGTCCGCAGGGTTCGCAACCCGAACAGAGCGACCCGCACCGCGAACTGACGTTCTGTAAATCCCAGACGGTCGAGAACCGCCCGCGTCAGCCCGACGTGTTCGAACGGCTCCAGAGCATACACCGGGTATCGCGCCAGCGTCCAGAGCGGGTCCTCGAACCCGGCTTTCTCGAAATCCAGGTAGCCCGTGATCGTTTCGCCATCGGAAAGGAAATTGCCGGGCTGATAATCGCCGTTGGAAAAAACCAGCGGAGTCGACTGAGAAGCGATCAGGCAATGCGGTCCTAACTGCCGTAACGCTTCCCGATAACGCAGTACGGGTGCCCAATCCCCGGACGCGTCGTTGAGTCTTACCCACTCGTCCTGCAACGAACTGCGGGGCAAAGAGTCGGCGGCGGAAGATCGCGACAGTGCCGCGGTCGCCGCGAACAAACGGACGATGCCGTCTACGAGAAGTCGCTTCGCGGTCGATGCGCCCTGCCCGGACGAATCCGCCAATACCTGTAAAGTAACTCCCGGTAACAATTCTAAAACGGAGAACGATTCACCGCCGTCCGTTTCGCGCTCCGGTCCGGCTAACAATCGCGCCACGGGCAAGCCAAGTTCGTATAAGTCCGGGAGAACGCTGGCTTCGCGTTCGACCCCGCCCCGGTTGCGCGAAAGGCGTAAAACAACGTGTTGCGTTTCGCCCCGTCCGGGATCAAGCACTGTGATGCGGAGCGGGCACGGCTGCATCTCCTGCATGGGCTGTGCGCCGATAATCCGTCCACCCGATGGGAAGCATGAAAGAATAAGCCGCGTCTGAGAGTCCGTTAGCGTATTCGTATGCGAGTTTTCCTGGGTGATGCGATCACGCTCGGTCATCTACTTTGCCCTTCGCTTCTCGTATCGTCAAACGCCACACGATCTTCCGACCGTGCCGTTTCCCGCACTGCCTCCCGGTCAATGGGAGGTGGGACGACTTGCGGTTCGTAAATCGCGCGCCACGCTCGCGGGGCAACGACGGACGTAGGCCAGTCGTTTTCGGCGAGCGGTGAGGACGACCTCGTTATGCATAACCGCCACGGATCGACTCCGGCGTGCGCATACGCCCTCATCTTGTGGTGCCCGTCTAACACGAATTCACACATCGCGTCGCCAGTAGTTGCCGTAATCGCGAACGGTCGCTTTCCCTCTTCGATAGCGTACCAGAAGTGCGCGATGCGGGCGTCGTCCAGCGTTTCGTCGGGCTGCGTCGCGACCAGCACCTTCTCTCCGAACGGATAATAACCGGACGTCGTATACGCACAGTCCTGTTGATAGTTCGCCAGATAATATTCAACGAACGCATCGGCGTCCGTACAAGGGGCGAGCGTCAACGTGTATGCGGCGGAAGGGAACTGCTGAAGCAGCGGGAGAATTAGTCGCGACAGGGTAGCGTCCTCAGGCGGCAGGTCCGCCGTGACTTCGGACAGTCCGGCAGGGCGGTTGTTGTCAACGAGCGGTGCGAAACGGTATAAATCCTGCCCGATGCTTCCCGCGCGGTCATAGAAGTTAAACACGAACGGTTTGCCGCCCAAGAACAAGCCGCACGCGGAGCCGTCGCCGCGCACTTCGATCCGCGCGGTGCCGTTTGGCAAGTGGTAGTTTTCGGTGCGCGGCTTCATGGCGTTAGAACGGCAAACCCGCCGCCCGCCAGATACGCCGTGCCGCGTTTTGAAAAGGGTTGTTCATCTGCAGTCGGGCGACGGTAGCCCGACCGACGGGTGTTTCACCCACCACCGAGAACGTTTCCGGCTCGTAAAAGAAATGCTCATCCCATTCGTCGCGCCGAGGATCTAACAATGGCACTTGCATACTTGTTTGCGGGTCCATGCCAACCGTCGCTTTGTGTTTGAACTGATTGCAGGAACGGCAGGCGATTGCCAGATTATTCAGATCATTCGTCCCCTTATCGGCGGTCAGTCTGATATGCTCGATTTCCAGTGGCGTTGCGGTACCGTCCTGAGGAGCCTGGCAGTATTCACACATAAACAGTGCGCGTTGTGCGACGACAGGGTATAGGGGGTTCATGTGCTACTTGACCGTGGAAAGGTTCCACTTCTCGACACGTCTGCCCGATGCCTCCAATTCTGCGAAAATCAAGGACTCCAACTCTTCACGGTTTGCTTCCGAGGGTTCACTGCCGGCATCCCACGAAGAGTTACGCTCCTGTATCAGTTCTTTCATGTGGGCTATCTGGGCGTCGGTGAAAAACTCGTCGCCTCCCAATTTCTGCATGAAGATGCGAGCCGTGGAGATGTCGCCGCCGTGTTCTTGCAGAAGGTTGATTGCGGCTCCGACAGCCTCACCCGCGCTTTTTCCCGACACGGTTTCCTTTCCAAAAACGGCGAGGTACTCGGACCTTCCGTTTTCCGGGTGGGGTGGAAATAAACGTATCGTTGTCATGATATTGCGGCTCCTTCCAACGAAAATTATACCATCGTGAGCGGGGCGAACTTCTTGCTCCCGACGCTCGGTTTCGGAGCGCGTCCCCGGTGGAACACGTTGTACTCGCAGAACGAAACCGCTTCGCCGCGCTCGTTGATGATCTTCGTGCAACATTCGGCGACGCGGTTGTGGTCGTAGGTGTGCGCGTCCATGAACGGCTTGACGACCACGCGGAAAACGCGCTTGCCCATTTCGTCCGGCTTCCCGACGAGCGGCAACACGTCGCGCAATCCGCCGTGCGTAAAGACCGTCGCGAGATCTTTGAGCGTTTGACCCGCGCGGAGCGAGACCACGTCCGACCAGACCCGGCGTAGCGCACCGCCGATGATCCCCGCGAACGCGATTTTGTCGGCGAACAGGTCCATGTAGCGGGCGACATCGAGGTGACGCGGGAGCGGGGTCAGACGGGTTCGTGTGGCGTCGAGCAAGCCGTAGGTTAGGGCGCAGCAATCGGGGTGCGAGCAGGGCAGTCCGACGAAGTCCGTGGGTACCAGTTCGCCCCCGGTCTGCTCGGAAAGTGCCGCGATGACGCCGGTCAAAGTCAAGCGGTCGGCGGGGTCGAAACCGTGCTGGTAGCGTCCGTTGTCCATCACCGGCTGGTACGTCACGCCGTTGATGTTGTCGAGCGACAGGGCGAACCGGTACAGGTCGCCAATTTCGCCGTCGTTGATGCCGCGTTCCACGGTCGGTACGAGGGTGGTGAAAAGAGCGGCTTGTTGCGCCCGCTTCAATGCACCGATCTTCTCGGTGAGCAGATCGCGCCCGTACAATCGCTCATGGACTTCGGGGCGGAAACTGCCGAACGAGAAGTACAGTTCGATGCGCGAGCGGTGTCTCGTCAGCGTTTCCATCAGAGCGTCGCACTGGTACATCCGCAAGCCGTTCGTGTTGATAATCACGCGCCCGATCGGGTACGAAAGCGCCATTTCCAGCATTTCGGCGAAGCGCGGATGGATCGTCGGCTCGCCGCCCGATATCATCAGCACGTCCAGCCGCGATTGCGCCCGGAAGAATGCGTCGAGGCGTCGCCGCGCTTCGTCGAGCGACATGAAATCGTGACCGTGCGCGTCGGCGTAGCAGGTCGGGCAGCGTAGATTGCAGGCTTGCGTGATTTCCAGGAGCAGGATGCAGACCGGGGGACCGGGATTCTCGCCGTCAGGACCGCACGTTTCACCGGGACCACAGCAACCGCCTTTGGCACGGTCCGGGACATACTGGCGCATGCGAACGTACTCGCCCGCGTCCGAGGCGAGGAGCGACCTCGTTTCGCCATGATGGGGGCAGACCTGCCGAATCCAGACCAATCCCGCCTCGGCGAAAATAACGGCGGGGACGGTGCGAAGGCACGTCGGGCAAAGCCCGGTAGTGTCTTCGCGGAACGTGAGAACGACTACTTCTGACAAAACTCATCCCAGGACTCGGTTTCGAACAGCCGGTCCAGAAGCCGATTTAACTGCGGTATGTCATTGATGCCGACGACGCGCTCTGTGGTTTCTGGGGAGGGGGTGCCGAACCGCCTGGTGCCGATCCGCAGGATCGTGTCACGTAACGTTTGTCGCTCCGCTCTCGCCTGCCCTTCGGCGAACCCCTTTGCTTGCCCTTCGGCTAAACCGACTTCGAGTATTTCTTGGAAAGTACCGGATTCTCTTACGTCAAACACGTTTCGTAGCGCCCCTTTCAGAATTTTGATCGCGAAATCGCGCGAATAGCGTGGCCCCGTCAATACATACGTCAACGCAAGCAGCTCCTGCCAGCGAAGAAAGGTTGCCTAAAAACTCCTGCCATTCTGAGGGGCGCAACCGAATCAGGCTTTTGACGCCGGAATCATAGGGCTTGTCGCCCCCGCTTGGTTACACCATTTTACTCGTCATGATTGCATCGCGCCGCTATA
>JACMMA010000016.1 GCA_014379275.1 Armatimonadota bacterium
TCGCGGCAAACGTCCGACAGTCGCGTCTGCGTGTCGTGGAGCGACCAGTTCGCCGCCAAAAATCCGCCGTCCTTCGAGGAGTCGGAGTAGCCGAGCATTATCTCCTGGAAGTTGTCCCGTGCCCTGACTTGCGCCTGGTAGGCGTCCGACGCGAACAGTCCGCGCATCAGGTCCGCGCTCCCGTTGAGATCGTCTATCGTCTCGAACAGTGGCACGATATCGAGTTCGCAACCCCATACCCCGCCCGCCCAGCCCGCGAGTCCGGTTTCTTTTGCGAGCAGGAGCGGCTCCAGAATATCGGACACGCCGTGCGTCATCGAGATGATGTAGCACTTCACCGCTTCCGGCGACAGGTGGCGGCGCGCGGCGCGGATCACGGCGAACACCGACAGCAGTTCGCGGGTCCCCTCGCCCAGATTCGAGGCGGCGTCGCGGGGGAGTAGCGGGCGCGGGTTGGCGAGTTCGCGGGTAAGAAGCGCGACTTTCTCGTCTTCCGGCAGATCGGCGTACACCGTTTCCTCCGCCAGCACCCCGGCGGCGACGAGTATTTCGCCGATGGCCCCCGCGTGCGCGTCGGAGTGCTGCCGGATGTCCAGCGACGCCAGATGGAAGCCGAACGTCTGTGCCTGAGCGAGCAGCGCAAACACCCGCCCCGCACCCGCCACGCTCCCGGCTCTGTTGCGCCGCAGGGCGTCCGCGACCAGTTCGATGTCGGCGACGAACGGCTCCGCGCTGGCGTACCCGAACCCGTCCTCGGCATCGGGGAGGTCGTACTCGGCGTCGGGCCGCGCGAGGCGCGTCAGGGCGCGCAGGTTGGCTTCCAACCGAGCGTGGATGAACAGCAGTTTCAGCGCATACGGCTCGGCCAGATACCGCTTCTGCCGCGCATCGGAAAGCGGGACTTCGGCACGGTCGGCTTCGATGGACGCCAGGATGGGATCGTCCTCGGCGATGCGTTTCGTCCCGATGGTCAGTTCGCGGCGCAGGGTATCGACGCGCTCGATGTACCATTCCAGGATCAGGCGGCGGTGTTCGAGTAGCGTCCGCCAGGTCACCGCCGCCGTGACATTCGGGTTGCCGTCGCGGTCGCCGCCGACCCACGAGCGGAACGTCAGGAACGGCGGCAAGTCGAACGTTTCGCCGGGGTAGGCTTCGGCGAGCGCGTCGTGCAGGTCGGCGTGTAGCCACGCGGTGACGTTCAGGATGCTCTGCTTAAAGAAATACAGGGCGTTGCGCGCTTCCTCCGGCACCGTGATCGGCGACGCCCGCAGTTCGTCGGTCTGCCACAGTTCGGTCAGGGCGCGTTTGAGTTCCGCTTCGGCGTCGCGCTTGCCGTAGGAAAGCGGCTGATGGAGGTTCGTCGCACCGGCGGGCGCGTCGCGCTCCGCGAGTGCGACAGCGACCCGCCCCAATTTATCGAGCACCGCCCGCCGCCGCGCCTCGGTCGGGTGCGCGGTGAGCGTCGGGCAGATGTCCATCTGGGCGATCAGGACGCGCATCTGTTCGGCGGAAACGCCCTTGTCCTTGAGCCGCCCGACCGACTCGCGCAGGGACTCGGGACGCGCCGCGGGCGGAAACGGAGTTTCCGCCGTGCCCCCGGTCTTCTCCTGCCGCGCCCGATTCGCGCGCACGATCTCTTTCTGCTCGGCGGTGTTCAGCAGTTGGAACAACACGGTGAACGCCCGCAATACGGGCAGGGTGCGCTGCGGGTCGGCGAGGCCGGGGACCCGCTCGAAGAGTGTATTCGGGTCGTCGCTTTCATTCACGGCGCGGGCAAGATCCTGCAACAGCGTGAGTGTCGCGTCGCCCTCCTGTTCGCGCAGAACGTCGGCGAGCATCCCGTCCAGCAGGTGAATATCGCCCGCGTGGGTCGGAGACAACCGGCTTTCGCGCAGGTCGGCGAGGATCGGAAGGGTGCCCGCGTAGGCAGAGGAGGCATCGGAATTGTCGGGCATGGTGCCGGTACGTTTCGCCGGTTCGCTCCCCGTTCCCTGCTTTTGTTATTCCCTCTGTCGGGTACCAATGTGTGGCGGCCGGCGGTGACACTGCGGAAACGCTGTCTCCCCGGTTACATTGCGGAATTTGTTGCGGCGCAGGAGTGAAATAAAGAACGGGTACGCCGAAGCCTTGCCGATACTTCACCACTGCATCATCGCCCGGCGGTTCGTGGTACTCTAGGCAAAAAGCGATCGCGGGACCGGGAAACGTACAAAGTCAATGGGGTTCACAAACGACAGGCCCACCCGGTGCAGAGGCGACTACTCGCGACCGTGAAGTACCTAGCCGAAGTGAGTTTTCGCGTATCCCCGAAGGACTTGACGGGATCGTCTCGTTTCTGTCAGTCGTGTTCGGGTAAAACTGATCTGGAGCGGCGTGTGGGTACCGCTGTTACGTCACTACTGAGGAAGAACGGGTATCCTTGTTTGTCATGTACCTCCGATCAATGTTTGGTTTCTTTCTTCTGTTGTCGTTGCTTATCGCGGGTTCCTCGGACGCCGACCCACCAAAGAAGTTAACACTTACCCAGGCAGTACGGGCGGCGGAAAAATTCATTATTCTGAACGGCTACACCGACCTGCCCCCTACCCAGGACAAGGCGAAACTCGCCTATGAAAGCATCGAGTGGGAGGGGGACGTTCGGAAGATGTTGGAGCGGCGTCGCGACACGCTTGAGCGCACAGCGTTTGGATACGCTGAATATAGCCGTCGCGGGGCAGGGTGGACTGTGGTATTCCGCTACAAAGTGCCTTCCGTCGGTAAGCGACAGCGAATAATCCAGATCCGCCCCGACGGTAGCGTGGGACGGGCGGTCACTATGGACTCATTCGGACGTGGCATGCGTGTCGAACATTCCGACTTCTTACTGAAAGCGTGTACCAGGCTCAGGTGACGGCGCGAAGCATGCACCGATTATACAACCACCGAAGGTGGGGCAAAACTCTTTCGTACTCGGCGCGTAGCCGGTTCGACATCACCGCATCGACACAGAGAAGGGGGGCTTGCAAGATCATTCCGGTATCGTAAATCACCAGCGGCTTGGGTTCGCCCTTACGGTCGCTACTCCTCACGGATTGTGTTCCGACGCGGCGCGTTCCTGTCGAAAGGATTTGATTGCCGCATTGATGTCGGCTTCGATATCCTCCTCTGTTATCCCGCTCGCCAGTCGCGCCTGCTCGACCCGACTTTGGGAAGCCCGCAAGCGCGTTTTCCAGGCGGGCTCCGCGTCGGATCTGCCAGAAACCGCGACTTTTTCTTGCGAGGCGGCCCGCTCGTGTAGAGCAGTGATGAACAATCGGTGGGCGTAGTCCGACACCGGCATTCCTTCGAGGGAGGAGGCGGCGGTTCGCAGTTCGCTTTCTTGTACAGAGCTAAGTTCGAGGGTCAGGCTCATGGTATTTTCTCGTAGCAGTTGCGTTGTACTCAGTATGCCATCCGCCCGGTTTACCGTCGGGTGAAACGTGCCTGATGATCATCCCTTACCCGAAGGGCGCAGTTCCATTGCGCACTCAGGAAACAAAGGTTGCTCAGGAAAAAGACAAACTAAAGCCAACCATCGCGCAAATGATCGCAGATAGAAACGCCGAGGCGAAAGCCAGAAAGCAAAGCGAAAAAGACGGAACCAA
>JACMMA010000181.1 GCA_014379275.1 Armatimonadota bacterium
CGCGCCGTCCGATTTCGGTAGGCTTCTGGTGGACGACGTCCTGAACCGCACCGAGACGGCGATGGGGCAGGAGCACTGTTTCTACGCCTCGGAGTTGACGTTGCTCGCCCAGCAACAGGCGACGCGACTCGGCAATCTACGGGCAGAGTAGGAATAAACACGGTTTCTATGACGCGGCGTCCCCGGTGCGAGCGTTTGATATAATGGCGCGGGAATGTTTTTCGTTCCGCCCGTTGTGATCCTATGCCGCCCGATGTATCCGTTGTTATTGTCTCTTACCGCGTCCGTGATGTTCTGCGGGACTGCCTGAATAGCCTGTTCGCGGGTGGTGGCTTGGACGGGGTGACTTCCGAAATTATTCTGGTGGACAACGCTTCCGGCGACGGAACGGCGGAGATGGTTTGCGCCGATTTTTCCCCGGTCCGAAGCATCGCGCTGGGCGAGAACCGGGGATTTTCCGGGGCGAACAACGTCGGGCTTGCCGGGGCGACCGGGCGTACCCTCCTGCTGCTGAACCCGGACACACTGGTGCCGCGCGGTGCCATCGCCGGTTGTGTCCGCTATCTCGACGCGCAGCCCGCCGATGTCGGCGCGATGGGATGCCGTGTCGCGGGGCCGAACGGCGTCACCCAGTGGGAGTGCGCCCGTCGCGCCGTAACTCCGGGGGACGAGATCGCGCGCGCTTTTTTGCTGGACCGTGTATTCCCCCGCTCCGACCGCTTCAACCGCGAGCGGATGCCCGGATGGGACCGCGCCGACGAGCGCGATGTGGAGTCGCTGTTGGGGGCGTTCATGCTGGTGCGGCGCGAGGCGTTCGCGACCGTCGGCGGGCTGGACGAGCGATTTTTTCTGATGTACGAGGATACCGATTATTGCACGCGGTTGCGGCAAGCCGGGTATCACATCCGCTACTACCCTGAGGTCACGATTACGCACCTCGGCGGGCAGTCGTGGAAGCAAGAAAGGGTAGCAACATACACCAACAGCCACATCGCCGCTCTGCAATATATGGAGAAACATTTCCCCCGCGACGCCGACCGGGTGCGGCGGGCACACCGCCTCGGGATGCGCTGGAAGGCGGTGCTTCTGCGTATCGCCCTCCTCCGCTCCCCGCGCAACTCCGAGCTTCTGGAACGGCTTCGCATGACACATTCGGCGTATGACGCGCTTGCGCCTGCCCGTCGCCGCGAGGAATCCCCCGCATGAGACTGCTTTACGTATCCACCCTCGACCATATTATCCGCGCGATGCTCCCGCATCTGGAAGGGGCGAAACGTGCCGGGTATCGGGTCGAAGTCGCCTGCCGCGTGACCCGATTCGGCGACGAGGTGCGAAACGTCGTGGACGCCGTGCATGACGTTCCGATGTCGCGATTCCCGGTCCACGCCAGCAACCTCGTCGCGCTGAAGCAGGTGACCGATTTGATCCGGCGTGAACGCTACGACGTGGTTCATTCGCACAACCCCTCCGGCGGCTTCATCGGACGGCTTGCGGCGACGAACGCCGGGACCGGTGCTCTTCGGGTTTATACCGCGCACGGCTTCCATTTCCACCGGCACGGACACCCCGCCGCGAACGCCGTCTATGAGTCCGTCGAGCG
>JACMMA010000182.1 GCA_014379275.1 Armatimonadota bacterium
CAGAGCGTCACTTTCATGCGCTTGCGCGGGACGATCTGTCCGTCCACCACGGCGGCGACATCGCGCACGGAGGCGATGGCGAGGATCGCGCCTTCGCCGGGGTTGATGATCGCCGCGAAGTTTTCCACGTCGAACTGACCGAGGTTCGAGATCGTGAACGTCCCCCCGGTGTACTCGTCGGGATTGAGTTTGTTTTCGCGCGCCTTTTCGATCAAGGGGCGGGTTTCTTTCGCGATCGCGCGGAGCGACTTGTTCTCGCAGCCTTTCACCACCGGAACGATCAAGCCGTCTTCGATGGACACCGCGATGCCGATGTTTACCGATTTGCGCGTGATGCGCTTGTTATCCGAGAATGCCGAATTGACCACGGGATTCTCGACCAGCGCGACCGCACACGCCTTGGTGATCATGTCGGTGACGGAAATCTTGCCGGCGTTCGGCGCGGCGGACGTGTTGAGTTGTTCGCGAAACGCGAGAAACGCTTCCATGTCCAACTCCGCCGTGACGTAGAAGTGCGGGATGGTGGACTTGGATTCGGTGAGCCGCTTGGCGATGGTGCGGCGCATCGCATTGAATTCCTGCACCGTGTCGCCGTCGCCGACCGCGAGAGCGACAGGTGCCGACGTAGCGGGCGCGACGGTTGCGCGTGGCTGGGGTGCGACGGCGGGCGCCTGCGTGAGTGCGGCTTCCACGTCGGCTTTCATGACCACGCCGTTTTCGCCCGACCCGGCGATTGCCGCGAGGTCCAACTTGTTCGCCTGTGCCATCGCCTTGGCAAGCGGCGATGCTTTGACGGCGCCGCCCGATGCGCTGCTACCGGCGGCTTCGACGGTGATCGGCTCGCCGATGGTGGAAGCCGACCCGCCCAGGTTCTCCGGGAGCGCGCCGATAAATGTGTTGTACGGCTTGAACGCTCCCCCACTCACCACCGTGTAGGAAGGCACCACTAGTGGCGTGGAGGATTTGGGCGCGGAGCCGTTCGTGTTCTGCGGGGACGCGGGCGCAGTCGTGTTGGTCGCGCCTTCCGGTGCGACAGGCAACGTTCCTTCGCCGGTCGTCGTTTCCGGCTTTTCCTCGGCTTTGGGCGCGTCCACCTTCGCCACGGCTTCCGTCTTCGCGGGTTGCGCTGACGCGAGTTCCGCCGGTTTCGACGTGGGAGCCGCTACCGCCCCTGCCTCGGCGCCGATCACGCCGATCACGGTGCCGACCGGGACCATGTCGCCCGCCTGCACGTTGATCGCGGTCAGGAAACCGTCGGCGTCCGCCTCGATCTCGACGTTCGATTTGTCCGTTTCGAGTTCCGCTATCGCCTCGCCCGACTTGACCGCATCGCCGACATTTTTCAGCCACTGGACGATGCGTCCTTCTTCCATCGCGTCGCCCATCTTGGGCAAAATAATATCAGACATAGTTTTTTCGTTTTTCTAACCGCCAAGACGCCAAGTTCGCCAAGGTAAGAGAAGGTTTCAAAGATTTCTCTTATTCTCTTCTCCGGTCTCTGCGTCCTTGGCGTCTTGGCGGTTCAATAAATCCTATTTTCCGCCCAGGGTTCGTTTCACGGCGGTGACGATGTCGTCTTCGGTCGGGGTGGCGAGGTTTTCGAGCGCCTTGCTGTACGGCATCGGGACGAACGCCCCGGTGACGCGCTGGACGGGCGCGTCCAAATCGTAGAACGCGCGCTCCGCGATCTGTGCCGATACTTCCGCCGCCGCGCCATATAGACCCCATTGCTCCTGCACGACCACCGCCCGGTGCGTCTTTTTGATGCTCGCTAGCGGGGTCGCCATGTCGAGAGGCAGGAGGCAGCGCAGATCGATGACCTCCGCCATGATGCCGTCCTGCGCCAGTTTGTTCGCGGCTTTCAGGGATTCGATCACCATGCGGCTATAGGCGATGATGGTAACGTCCTTGCCTTCGCGGAGCACGTTCGCCTTGCCAAGCGGCACGGTGTATTCCGGGTCCTCTGGCACTTCGGACAAACCTTCCTGGATCTTTTCCAGGTTCTCGGCTTTCTCGAAATACAGCTTCAACGTTTCGAGGAAAATAACCGGGTTCTCGTCGCGGATCGCGGACTTCAGCAAACCTTTCGCGTCGCCCGGGGTCGCCGGGAGGACGACTTTCAAGCCGGGGCAGTGTGCGAAAAGGACTTCGATAGCCTGCGAGTGTTGCGCCGAAAGCTGGTTGCCGACGCCGGAGGGACCGCGAATCACCATCGGTACTTTGAATTGCCCGCCGAACATGTAGCGGATTTTCGCGGCGTGCTGCGCGATCTGGTCATACGCGGGGAGCGCGAAATCCATACGCATCATCTCGCAGATCGGGCGCAGACCCGCCATCGCCGCGCCGATTCCGAGCCCGATGATACCGACCTCGGAGATCGGGGTATCGACGACGCGGTTCGGTCCGTACTCGGCGAGAAAGCCCTTTGTGACCTGGAGCGTGCCCAGGTACTGCCCGACCTCCTCGCCGATGATAAACACCGACTCGTCGCGGTTCATTTCTTCCCGGAGCGCGAGTGTGAGCGCGTCCGCATATCGCATTTTTGCCATAATGTTTTCCATCGCTCCCTCCCCCAGCCCCCTCCCTCATCGGAATGAGAGAGGGGGAGCAATATACCGGCTACGAAACATTCCCGGCGTATCTTCTGGCTCCCCCTCTCTCATTCCGATGAGGGAGGGGGCTGGGGGAGGGAGGCGTTTAAGCGTACACGTCCTTCAAAAGTTCGTCGGGGGTCGGGTTCGCGGAATCGTCACTGAACTTCAGCGCGGCTTCGGCAGCGGCGACCGCTTCGTAGTGAATCTTGTCGCGCAGTTCGGCGGAAAGTACGCCCGCCGCGAACATCTTCTGCTCGCACAGCATGATCGGGTCGCGGGTGGATTTCATCTGCTCCACTTCCTCTTTCGACCGGTACGTCACCTGCGTCACCTGCGTGTCCGCCGCGCCGTGCCCGTGATAGCGGTACGTCTTCATTTCGAGGAACACCGGGCGCGGGTTGGTGCGCATGGATTCTACGATTTTGGCGACCTGCTCATGGACACCGAAAATATCCTGCCCGTCAATGGTGTGATGTTCCATCGCGTAGGACTCGACACGCGACGCGAGATCGGGATTAGCGTGGGATCGCTCGATCGAGGTCCCCATCGCGTAGCCGTTGTTTTCGAGAACGAACAATACCGGCACTTTGTAGAGTTGCGCCATGTTCAGCGATTCGTGGAAGCCGCCCTGGTTCATGGAGCCGTCGCCGAAGAAACAGGCGCAGACCTGGTTGCCGCCGGAGTATTTGATCTTCCAGCCGAGACCGAGAGCGATGGGGACGTTGCCGCCGACGATCCCGTAGCCCCCATAAAAGCCGAGTTTGGCGTCGCAGATGTGCATCGAGCCGCCCTTGCCTTTAGAGCAGCCGGTGATCTTGCCGCAGATTTCGGCCATCACCTGGCCGGGAGGTGAACCCGCCGCGAGGGCGTAGGCGTGGTCGCGGTAGTGCCCGATGAACGAGTCGCCGCCTTGCACGTCCATCGCGCCGATGATCCCGACCGCGATAGCCTCCTCGCCGGAGTACAGGTGCAGGTAGCCCCCGATGCCATGCGTCCCCTGACGGAACGCACGGTCGCAGAGCTCTTCAAACTCGCGGATATGCACCATCTGCTCGTAAAAGCGCAGGTACTTTTCCGCGTCAAAATTGCCAGGAAGGGCGGGGTCGGCGGAGGTGGCGGGCGCCTCCTGGACCGACGATGCTGGTTTTGCCATAACGTGTATCTTAAATCCTACCTAAATAAATCGTGGAGGAGTGCGGTCCGGTCGCGGCAGTGCCACCTCGGAGCGAAGTGCCGACCCGCCCGAACCGAGGCATTATACCAGAAGTTGCGCGGCTTGGGGAAGGGCATGTCACGCGTGACGGACGGGAACGGTGATTGTGAAGGTGGAGCCGGAGCCGATTTCGCTTTCCACGGTGATGGTGCCGTTGTGCCGCTGCACGACGCCCATCACGATGCGCGTTCCCAGCCCGGTGCCGCCCGGCTTGGTCGAGATCGCCGCGTCGGTGAAGAGCCGCTCGCGCACGTGTTCGGGGATGCCGCGTCCCGTGTCGATGATCTGGATGGTGATCGTTTCGCCGGAGGGGTTCGGGCGGGTGTGTATCGTCACGCTTCCGCCTTCGGGGGTTTCGGGGAGGGCGTTGTTGACGAGGTTGTAGAGCGCGTTGTAGATCTGTTTTCGGTCGAATTCGACCGGGGGGAGGGCGGGATCGAGATCGGTCACGAAGGCAACGCCCCGCTTCGCCGCGACCGCTTTCAGTGTCTGCAAAACCTGTTCGCAGGTCTCGTTTAGACTGGCCATCTCGAAGTAGGGCGGTGCCGTTTCACCTTTGATCGCGTCGGCGATTTCCCGGGTGCGCGCTTGTATCTGTTCGGCGGCGAACAAAGAATTCTGCAACATCCAGCCGTAATCCTGTTGAACGGCGGCGGCGATCTCTCCGATTCGCACGGCGATGCCTTCGACCGCCGGCTCGTTACACTGTTCGCGCAACGCTTGTAGTTGAGCGAACAGGTTGTCGAGCATCGGCTCCAACGTTTGCACCCCGGTCGTGATCGGAGTCAGCATATTTTTGATGTCGTGCGAAACGTCCCCGATGACGTGCACGATCTCGGTCCGTCGCGCCGCTTCGACGAGTTGGAAATGCTCGATCCCGGTCGCAGCTTGCGCACATAGCACTTCCAGAACTGCCAGGTCGCGCTCCCCGAACGGCGCGACATTGGCATTGAGAATTTGCATGACTCCGACCGGCGCGGCGTTCGTTCGCTTGATCGGGGCGGTCATCATGCTTTTCGTGTGGTAGCCGAAGCGTGTTTCGACCTCGGCGTTGTAATCGCCGCCGACCTGCACGTCGTTATCGAGACGCGGCATACCGGAACGAAAAACGGTGCCCGCGATCCCCTTATCCGACGGGACCCGCGTGCCGAGAAGCTGCTCGCCGGAGCCGCCGATGACGTAGCGGAATACCAGCGTGTCGTCCTTCGGGTCATGCAAATATACCGTCCCGGCGTCGGCGCGCAAAACATCCAGAGCGATACGAAGCGTTTCACGCACCATCGGGTCGGTGCCGGGATGGGTGAACAGCGTTTCGCTGACGCGGCGGATCGCCTCTATTTGCCGGTCGCGCTGGCGTAGTAACGACTGCACATCCTCGCCCACGATCGGCGCCGTATCCGCACTTGCGTTTGGTTCGTTGTTGACACTCATATTCACGACTATGATACACCACGCTACAGGTTAGCGTACAGTGTTTACGGAAGATTCCACAGGCGATTTATAATATGTTTGCCGAAGTAAGGTCCAAGTTTCATTCCGGCAAAGCGGCGGGGCGTGTTTGCGCGGCGGCGGCGGGGATACCGGGGGCGGGCAGACATGGCACGAGTGTCGTAGCCGCGCGGTACCTGGGAACGGGTTCCTTCCACGAGCGCGTGTGCGTCTTCGTGGTTCGGACACGTAGTGCAGCCGCCCGGTCGCTCCAAATGGGGTACAGTAGCAACTGCCATGCCTATTCGTCCTGCCGACGCGCGGAACGTCGTTTCCGCCGACTTTCACGCGCACACTACCGCCTCCGACGGAACCGCGACGCCGGAAGAACTCGCCCGCACCGCCACCGACGCGGGGTTGTCCTACCTCGCCGTCACCGACCATGACACAGCGAAAGCGGTCGGCGCCGTCATCGCCGAAGCGAGGCGTATCGGGACGATGAAAATTGTCCCCGGCGTAGAAATATCGGCGCGGGGAAAGCCGGGTTCGTGCCACCTGCTCGGTCTGGGCGTGGATTACCTCGCCCCTTCGCTGAACGACACCCTGGCGGAACTATTGGCGGCGCGCAACGAGCGCAACGAACTTCTGGCGGAACGGCTCACGCGCCTCTGTGCGCCGGTCACGGTCGCGGAGGTGCGCGGCTACGCGCCCATCGGGTCGAACCTGGGACGCCCGCATTTCGCGCAAACGTTGCTCGCCAAAGGCTACGTACTCAGTCTGCAAGAAGCGTTCGACCGGTATCTGGGCGATAACGCGGCGGGGTTCATTCCGAAAGAGGACCTGTCGCCCGCCGATTCGATAGCGCTGATTCATTCGGTCGGCGGGTTATCGTTTCTGGCGCATCCCGGCCTGCTCACACTTTCCCGGCACGAGACGATGGAAACGCGCATAAAAGAGTACAAGGAAACCGGGCTGGTCGGGATCGAAGCCTACTACAGCCGGCACACGCCCGCGCAAACGGAGATGTTTCTGCGCCTCGCGCAAAAGTACGGCTTGCTGGTGACGGGTGGCTCGGATTACCACGGCGCGAATCGCCCGGGGACATATCTGAATCGCGTTTTGAACGAGGGTACGGAGCCACTTCCGGCGGGTCTGTTACCGGAAATTCTACTTGAACGAGCGGTCATTTAATTTTCGGGTTGTGCCCCCCGCCCCGAAGAACTAATTGGCGCACTTATGTTACGCAGTGCGGTGCCTGTGTTATAATAGGCGAACGCTGCTTTCCAAAGCTATGTTCCAAGCGCCATGCTCCAAACGCAAAACCCCTCTTCTCTTTCCGATAACGGTGACGTGCAGACAACCACTGACCTGAAGCGACGTCCCGAGCAAACCCGTAGCGGCGAGGACGCTGTGCGCCGCGCCGCGGGGGTGGTAGTCAACCGCTCGATGGAAAGCAACAAAGACAAACGCGTGCGTCGTCGCTCACGCCGTACGCGCAGCACCCCGATTCTTGCCGGAACCGGTTTACAGTTTCACTACGGCGTCGGGTTGCTGATGATCTTCACGCTGATTCTGGTGATCTTCAATGAGCAGATTAGTAAGGCGGTATGGAGGATAATGCATCCTCCCGCCCCCCCGCCGGTACCGGGGGCGGTTGCGGTTCCCGCCGTCGCGGTACCGGCAGGACCCGCCCCCTGGTGGTTCCACGTGGAAATCCCGGCGCTTTTGATCGGTTTCGGCGTCTGGCTGTACCTGACACCGGGAGTCTGGGATTCGCTCAAATCATCGCTCGGTTTGCGCAAAGACAGAGAGCGCCGCTCCCGAAAGCGTCACATCTGATCCCCCCAGTCACCAAACATGCGACGTGGCATTTACTGTTTGACTTAGACGGGACCCTCACAGACCCGGGACCAGGCATCATCGGTTGTATCGCGTACGCCCTCACAGCTCTCGGTTTCCCCACGCCCTCCCAGGAAGTACTTCGCTCCTGTATCGGTCCGCCTTTACAAACCACGTTCCCGGCACTTCTGGGCGAACAACCCGGTGAGTCGTCGCTCACGAACCAGGCTATCGCCCTTTACCGGGACCGGTTTGTCCGGGTGGGAATGTATGAGAACGCTGTGTATTCCGGCATACCAGAACTCCTCGCGCGGCTTCAGGACGCCCGGTGCAGACTGTATGTCGCCACCGCGAAACCGACGGTGTTCGCCGAGGAAATCGTTCGGCATTTCGGGCTAGCGACGTATTTCGCCGCCGTTTACGGGAGTGAGCTATCCGGCGAGCGGTCCGACAAATCCGAACTCCTTGCCTATCTTTTGCGCCGGGAAAACATCCCCCCCGAAACCGCGATAATGATCGGCGACCGCGAGCACGACATACTGGCCGCCACCGCCTGTGCACTGTTCGCAGCGGTCGGTGTCACCTACGGCTACGGCAGTGCGGAAGAACTCCGGCAGGCAGGGGCGGACGCTTTGTGCGGCGCCCCCGAAGGACTGGGCGATGTATTGGATCTCCTTGCGGGAGGAAATGTGCGTCAAAAAGGGTATAACTCTCGGCATGAAGGAACCTAACCCCGTTGATTGTTGATGGCAAACTCTCCGTCCCCAAGGTGCTGTTGCACCTCGGCCAGCCGCTCCTGCTTACGGTTCTGGTGTCAGTTTTGGTGACAGTCGTTTATGAGAAAGCGGACAAACCGTGGTGGCTTAACATCTCTGCCACCCCGCTCACCGTGGTCGGCGCCGCGCTCTCGATCTTTATCGCGTTTCGTAACAACACGGTCTATGACCGCTGGTGGGAAGGTCGCACTCTCTGGGGCGCGCTGATCAACCAGTCCCGGACGTTTGCAAGGCAGGTGACGACGTTCGGAAAGTACACCTCGGAGCACGGCGATAAGGAGGCGATGGAGGAATGGCAGCGGGAGACGATCATGCGCCACATCGGCTACGTCCACGCCTTCCGTTTGCACCTGCGCGACTCCGATCCAACCGGACCGCTGGGGGTGGACCCGTTCGTGCCTTCCGACGAAACGGACGAGTATCGAAAGGTGACTAACGTCCCCGCGGCGATTTTACACCGCCAGGGTAAGGAACTACACGAGGCATGGCGGCGCGGATGGATTCAGGATTTCCACCTCAACGCCCTGGATAGCACGCTGACGGAATTGACGAACATACAGGGCGGTTGTGAGCGCATCAAAAACACCCCGCTCCCCCCGGTCTATACCTATCTCGCGTACCGGGTCGTCGTCGCCTTTTGTTGCCTGGTCCCGCTCGCGCTGGTTTCGGACCTGCGGGTATACACGCCGTTCGTATCGCTGCTGATCTCGTTCGCCTTCCTCGTGCTGAACCGGATCTCGCAGCTCCTGGAAACGCCGTTTGCGACACGCGTGAACGATCTGCCGTTGACTGCTCTTTCGCGTACCATCGAGATTGATCTGCGCGAGCGTATCGGCGTCGGGCCAGTTCCGGAACCAATAAAGCCGGTGGACGGGATTTTGTTGTAAAGCGCGGGACTGGCTGACTCAGATTTGCTGCCTGATAGCGGTGCGGAGGCCCCGGTTGACGAACCGCGATTCGTGCCGCACAGTAGCAGTTAGGCTTCACCGGGCATTCGA
>JACMMA010000183.1 GCA_014379275.1 Armatimonadota bacterium
ACGCACATCATGTATCTCGCGCCGCTCGACCCCGACCCGAACGCTCAGCGCGGTGCCGAGCAACCCGATTCGTTCTTCGGTGGCGGCGGCGACGCGAGCCCGGCGAGTGACGACAACGGCGGTGAGTCAGAAGACGACTTCGCGTCCGCGGCGCCCCCCGCGCGACCGCAAACACAGTCCCCACGACCGGCAGCGGGGCGCCCGAGTGCATCTGCGGCACAAGCACCATCCCGCCCCATGAACGCGCAGTCCACCAACACGCGCCCGGCACAAAACGGCGCACCACAGCAAGCCCCGCGCCGTCAACCGGCACCGCCCCCGGCGCAAGCGGACGACATCGGCGATTTCGAAGACCCGTTCGGCGAATAGTGATTCCCGGGATGAACCATGAATCTTAGGGACGCGATTGACGATGCGGGACTTTCCCGCCATGCGAATTTTCTCGAGCGACTAGCGAAACCGTCTATCCGGCTTATCGCGTCGCGGGTCGCGGAGAGCGAAACGCTCCCCGTCGGTGCGTCGCGCACCGACGGGGTGCCGGATTTGCCGGAAGGAACGACGTGGGCATGCCGCTCGGATGGTGAGACACGCCCTGCCGGATGGGACGCGCGGTCCGACAGATCATCCCCGGCTTCGTCGCTTCCCTTCCTCGCGCAGATAAATTTCGCCGAAGTTGCCGCGCTGAACGTTCCTGACAGCAATCTCCCCCTGGACGGCTTGCTGTTGGTGTGGGTCGATACGGACACCGGTGCCTGCCAACTCCGTTACACTACGGTCGAGGGTATCCGACTACGCCCGACCACATTCCCAGATGACCTGCCCGAGGAGAACCGGTATCCGGCTCACCGCCTCGTCCCACAAACAGAGATCACCCTTCCGTATTACGGGGTACATGGCACTATCGGCGGCGGGATAGGCGACCGCTACAACATGCCGTCTTTCTTCGATAGTCTAGACCCCGGGTCTGTTCCTGGGATGCTGACGGATGAGGAAGCGGGGCGGTACAAACAACTGCGGTCAAACATCGCCATACCGGCGATACGACGAGGGATGCCTGAATCTGACTCCCATCGGCTATTGGGGCACGCGGACATCATTCAAAACCCGATGATTTTGGATTGCGAGGTTAACGGTTCCGATTTCCCTTATGACTTCACCACGTTATGCGATGTCAAAGACCCCCTGACACAGCGTTTGATTGCCCGAGCCCGCGATTCGGAATGGACACTGCTGTTGCAGATAGATTCCGTGAGCGGTGCGGATGGCATGATGTGGGGCGACGGCGGCACACATTACTGGTGGATTAAACGCGCCGACCTGTTGCGCCGGGACTTTTCCGCGGTGCGATACGATCTTCAAACGGGCTAGACGATAAACGAACGCCCCGCGGAACCATTATGATTTCGCGGGGCGTTGTTTCGGGACACTACTTACGACTTAGTGGCGACCTTCGGATACACCGACGCGGATGGCAATGGATGCGTTCGGCGAGACACGGGCGAAGATTTTCTTCGCGGCGAGTTCCTCCTCGGCTTGAATCTCTCTCGCTAGTAGCGCGGTCTTCGTGTCGCCGACCGCGCTCGCGGCGGCGTACAACGATTCGTAGGTGGCGATCTCCGCGTTCTCGATGGAATACGCTTGGATCAAATTCCGGGTCGCTTTGTCTTCCGAATCCTTACCAACATGGAGCAGATCGGTCGCCGCCATGCCGATCTTATTCATAACATCTTTAAGTTTATTAGACGTACCACCGAGTTCGGCGAGGCGCACTTCGAGGCGCCGCTTCTGCGATTCGGTCTGGGCCAGGTGTTCCTGGAAAAGTGCGGCGTCTTCCGGTTGCGTCGCTTCTCCGACCATGTCTTTAAGACCGGTCACTCCCGCCGCTTCGAGTGCGATGGCATCATCGAGGTAGCGGTTGATTCGTTCGCGGATAAGTTCGGGCAGTTCGGCAGCGTTTACCGGGGTGTCAATAACCGTAGTGGTCATGGGTTCAAATTCCTTCGTCAAATGGTTTCTAAAGTGGGAATATTTTCTTGGGTCCCGCCAAAAATGTACCCTTGCCATATCCCGTGTTAAACCCGACTCCCGGTTACTTCCCCCGACACCCCACACGGCGCGACACCGGGTCATACTTCCGTCCGCAGCCGTCGTAGGGAGCACAATTCCGCGCGCCGTGCAACGTCTCCCCGCCGTCCGTGTCGACGATCATGATTCCATGGCGTGCCCGTTTCCCGTCGATTCGGGCAAGGTCGGCGGGGGCATGACACTCGCGATATCGCGAAAGGATCTGCAAACTCCGCGGGCGAAAAATCGCGGCAAAACCGAATGCCTTCTACGGTTTCGGTACTATTTGCGCCGGGTAGGAATACGCCGTTGCTCGTCGAAAACCTGAGCATTTATCGACCACGCCCCGCGCGAAAAGGAACCACCTCTCATGATTCTCAAAGTTGACCGTTTGCCTTACGAACTGCCGAAACCGACCGAAGCCGACCCGAACGCCGCCGCCGCCGTGCAAGAACTCCTGGGCGGAAAGTTCGGCGAAATGTCGACCTTGATGAACTACACCTACCAGTCATTCAACTTCCGCGGCAAGGATAAGTTGCGCCCCTATTACGACCTGATTTCCAGCATCGGTGGCGAGGAGTATGGTCACATCGAGATCGTGTCCGCCGCCATTAACCTGTTGCACGACGGACCCCGCGAGGACGGCGACGCGGACGGGTTAGACCCGACAAACGCGCCGTTCGAAGCCTACAAAGGTGTCCGCAACACGCAATCGTTCATCGTGGGCGGCGGGTCGGCACTCGTGCAGGATTCGATGGGTAAGCCGTGGAACGGCGACAACGTTTTCGCGTCCGGCAACCTGATGCTGGACCTGACACACAACTTCTTCCTCGAATCCGGGGCGCGACTGCACAAGTTGCGCGTCTACGAGATGACTTCGAACCCGGTGGCGCGGGAGATGATCGGCTACCTGCTCGTGCGCGGCGGCGTCCACCAACTCGCCTACGCCAAGGCACTCGAAACCCTGTCCGGTGTCGAAATCCCGAAGATGCTCCCGATGCCGAACATCCCGACCGCGAAGATACCGGAATCGAAAAAACTGATCGACCGGGGCGAGCACTGTAAGCTGTACCGCTTCAGCGAAACTGACTTTTTGACGCTCGCGGCGACGTGGAACGGCACCCATCCCGAGGACGGCAAGCCGCTCGTGGTCGCCGACGAACCAATGCCGAGCGGCGCGACGAAACCATCGCTTGCCGACATGACATCGGGGTTTGTCCCGGACTATGCGCCGGAAGAGGTGCTGGAAATCTCGCAAAAGCTGATGAAAAAAGCCCAAGGGTTCTGACAGCAGACCCCCGCTTCTGAACCAGGGGCGGGGGTGCCTATCCTCTTGTTGCGAGAACCGACTCTACCGCCTGCTCCCAGGAAAGTCCGATTCCTTCCGATAACGCCGCGAGATATGTCGGCTCGCCCAATGCAGCCCGGACGTCCGCGGCGTATTTTTCGTAGAACGTTTGGAACCACGGGTCGCGCTCGATCTCTAACCGCTCCCGTAGAACCGTCACCGCGCCGAACAATCGCGCCGCCCGCAACGGATCACCCTCGGCGGCGAGTGTCACGGCGAGCCATTCCACGACATCCGGCGTCATTCGGTTCGCACCCACCTCAATCCCCAGCGTCAGGCTTTCCCGCAACATGGTTTGTGCCGCCGCGGTTTTGCCCTGCTCCACCGCGACGAGGCCCAGAGCGCGGAGCGAGTATGCTATGTCGGGTTTGTTTCCTGTCTCGCGGTTCAGGCGCACGCTTTCTTCCAACAGGGAATACGCCTTCTCCAGGTCGCCATCTCCCATCGCCCAGACGCCCAGATTTTCGAGCGATAGCGCGATAGACGGCTTATCGTTCCTTTGCCGGTGTAGGGCGAGTGCCTGTTCCTGATACGCGCGTGCCGCGACCTTGTCCCCGGTCGCCTCCACCAAACCGCCCAGATTCGCCAGTACGTTCGGCGTCATATCGTTCGCGCCGAGCGCGGGTTGCATCGCCAGGCACTCCTCGTACATCGCACGCGCCACGTCATATTCCTGTTGTTCGTAGGCGACATTACCCAGAGTATTGAGTGAAAGAGATATGATCTTGAAGTTCTCCGCCTCTCGTGCGAGGGCGAGACTTGTTTCAAGTAACGGACGCGACGCGGCGTAGTCTCCCTGGTAGAGCGCGAAACGCCCCGCCTGACAGAATACTTTCGCCCGGTAGATACCGGGTGCGGATGCCGTGCCCGGAATCACTTCCGCGCACCAATCGCGCCCTTCCCGCCAGTACCCCCGGAAGTGCCACAACCAACCTGCCGCGCCACACAACCGTGCCGTGCTTTCAGCCAGCGCCACGTCCGCGAGCCCGAAGCGTAGTGCGGTGCGGATGTTGTCGTGTTCCGCCTCCAACCGTTCTACCCAGACCGTCTGTCCCCCATTAGATAGCAGTATTTCCGTCTCTGCCTTTTCCGCAAACTGCATGTAAAAGGTCAGATGGCTGTTTTGTACCGCCCCTAGCGCGTCTGGCAATGTGCTCGGGCTATTTTCTGTTAAACGGTCACGCGCATACTGACGGATCGTCTCGAGCAAGCGGTACCGCGTGGTGCCACTGGTTTCCTCGGCAACCACCAGGCTTTTATACACGAGCGCAAGGAGCAGATCAAGAACCTCCCATTCCTCGATAGCGTCGCCTACACAAACGGCGTCTGCCGCTTCCGCCGTCCAGCCGCCGCTGAAGACCGAAACGCTTTGTAGCACGGTCCTCTCCTGCGCATTCAAGAGGTCGTAGCTCCAATCAATCAGGGAGCGCAGTGTTTGCTGACGGGGCAAAGCGGTGCGACTGCCGCCCGTTAATAATCGGAACCGTTGGTCGAGCCTTTGACTGATCTCCTCCACGGAAAGCGAATTCACCCGAGCCGCCGCCAGCTCGATGGCGAGCGGTATGCCGTCCAGACGGGTGCACAGTTGCGCGACCGCCGGGGCGTTCGCGATCGTCACGGCGAAATCCGGTCGGCTTGCTAGCGCGCGTTCCAGAAAAAGTTGGACCGCTTCATAGGACGAAACACTGGCGATAGTTTGCGTCGCCTTCGGATCCGGTAGCGACAGCGACGGTACCCGATAGGCGGTTTCGCCCGGAATATTCAACCCTTCACGCGACGACGCCACCAATCGCACATGCGGGCAATTCTTTAGCAACGCTTCCGCGAGTCGCGCAGACGCGTCGAGGACGTGTTCGCAGTTGTCGAGCAGGATCAAGAGTTGTTTCGATTTCAGGGCATCGGCGAGGGACTTCAGCATCGTGTTGCCCGGCGCCTGTTTGATGCCGAGTACGCTGGCGGCGGTTTGCGACACCAGTTCGGGGTCGGATAACGGGGCGAGTTCGACGAACCACACGCCGTCGGGAAAGGTATCGAGCAGGTCGGCGGCGACTTGCAACGACAAGCGCGTTTTCCCACATCCTCCCGCGCCGGTAAGGGTGAGTAGGCGAACATTGCTCAGCAGGGTTTTAATGTCTCCGATCTGTTTGTCGCGGCCGATGAACGACGTTGTCTGCTGCGGCAAATTGTTAGGCAATTCGGGGTTGTCGAGGGAGCGGAGCGGCGCGAATGTGTCCGCTAACCGGGGATGGCATAACTGGTACACCGTTTCGGGACGCACCAAATCCTTCAGGCGATGCAGGCCCATTCCTCGTAGGCTGACGTCCTCAGGGAGCATGTCGCGGACGAGTTCCTGCGTCGGCAGGGATAACAACACCTGCCCGCCGTGCCCGGTTGCCAGGAGACGACTGACGCGGTTCAGCGGGGGGCCGAAGTAGTCGTTGTCGCGAACCTCCGCCGTACCTGTGTGCATTGCTATGCGGACCTGGATTGGTTCCGGTGTTTCCCAGACTTCTGTCTGCAATGTCTGCTGTGAGAGGACGGCGGCGCGTAGCGCGTCGCCGGCGGTGTGGAACGCGGCGCAAAACGCATCCCCGACGGTCTTGAAGACGTAGCCGTCGTTGGCCTCTATTGCTGCCCGC
>JACMMA010000184.1 GCA_014379275.1 Armatimonadota bacterium
GGGTTGTTCCCTTTTTTGCCGAAGCAGTACAGCTTCTCCGTGGTGTGCACATACACCTTGCCGTTCCACGCCGACGGCGCACCGATACAGCGACCGGCTAACTGCACCTTCGCCAGCTCCTTGACGCCGGTATCGCTCGGTTTCAGGATATAGAAAAGCCCGTTCTGGAGCGGCACATACAACTTGCCGTCTGCATAGAGCGGCGACGCGTGCAACTGATCAGGACCGAGTTTGTACCGCCACAGGACCTTCCCCGTATCGGCATCCACGGAGCAGATTTGTCCGGTCTTGATGACCTGATAGATACGGTTCCCTACGAGCACCGGCGACGACGAGATCGCCGAGAGATCGTTGCGCCACGCTTCGGCGGATTTATCCAGCACCGGGGGACCGACTTCGGCGGGCGTCGGCATCGCCGCGACTTTCACCGCCGTCATGCGCCCGGCGTCGGACGAGTCCAGATTCTCGTCGGCGTGTACCCCGATGACGTTGCCTTTGTACAGAACAACCGTTGCGTTCATGCCGCCCGCCGAAACCGGGTAACGCCAGATGGTCTCGCCGGTACGGGCGTTGACACAGATAAGGCTACCGTCGCCCGCGCCGGTATAGAATACCCGCTTGTTGTCTCGGTAAGAGAAGACCGGACGCGCAAACGAGTTGTCTTTCGGCGCGACGCCGGGACTGCACGACCAGACCATCTGTCCTGATTTTTTGTCGAAGGCGTAAAATCGGTCCATCGCCGCGCCCTCGCCGCCCCAGTTGCTCGTGATGCCGCGCACCATGACCAGATCGTTCTCCACGATAGGTCCACCGGTCCGCCCGTTGGTGAAGGTCAGTCGTCCTAGCGACTCCATCATCGGGTGTTGCCACAGCGGTTTTCCGTCGCCGGTAAATGCCGCGAACACGCCCGCCGAGGTCAATACATACACGTTCCCGGTTTCGCCGTCGACGCACGGGCTACCGATGGCGTACCGGTCGTAGGTGATGTCGGAAAGGTAGTCGTTGAAGCGGCGTTCCCATTTCTTTTTACCGGTTTCCGCGTCCGCACAGACGAGAACTTCCTGTAAATCGGCACCTTGACCGGCGTACCCGAATGCGTACACGTTGCCGCCCGCGATGACCGGCGTACCGCCCCCCGGCAGGTCCATCGCCCAGCGGTGGTTCGTGCCGCTCGGTTTCCAGGTGTCCGGCAACCCCGTCTCGCGGGAAACGCCGCTCTGTTCGGGTCCGCGCCAGTTGAGCCATCCGTTCACCTCGGCGGCAGAGGGTCGGGCGAGAGCGAAAACAGTCAAACCGGCGAGTGCCAGCAGCGACCCATGAAACAAACGATTCATCGAGATAATTTTCATCTATTCTTTTCAGGATTTCAAACGGAACGCGACCAGGCTTCCTTCCTGGCTCCGGCAATAGACTACGCCGTTTGCCAGAACAGGATGTGTCCAGCACGTGCCGTTCATTACCTTGGCACGGGCCAGTTCGGTCAATTTTTCCGGCGTGGCGCGTATCAGTACCAGTTCTCCACGCTCTGTCAACACGATCAGTTTTCCGTCGGCGGCGATCAGCCCGCCCTTTCCCATACCCCGCATACTCCAGCGTTCGTTGCCGGTCGCAACATCGATACAGCGGAGCGTATTTTCATCGTTACCGTACATGGCACTGCCGACCTGAACACACGTGTTGAAGTGGTTCTTCATGTTCCGGCTTTGCCAGACGGGAGTAACCTTGTTTCCACTGACGCGGAGCAACGCCCCGCCTTTGCCGTAATTCGACGAAATGAACACGGTGTCTCCGGAAAATATCGGGTCCGCCGCGTTCACGTCGTAGGACGTTTCCCACGGGTACTGCCAGAGCGCCTTCCCGGTCGCCGGGTTCACGGCGGTCAACCCCTTGGCTCCGAAGATAGCGACGCCCCCACCGAACGTCACCGGCGACGAATAGCCGGATACTCCGGGACCGGACTTCCAGACGATCTTGCCGGTCGTCTTATCCAGCGCGGTTCCCGCGCTACCGATGTTATAGACGACCATATTCCCGGACAGTAACGGGGACCCGGCGAATCCCCAGCCCGGCGCGGCGGCACCAGTTTCCCGCGCAATATTCTTCTGCCAGATGACCTTGCCAGTCTGCGCGTTCAAACACAGTGCCAGTCCCTCACGGCTCAGGGTGTACACGTTATTCCCGGCGAGGAGCGGGGTTGCCCGCGGTCCTTCGTAGTCGCCTGCGCCACACGGATAGCGATACTGCCAGATCATGCGCCCTGTCGTCGCGTTGAGACAGTGGACGATATCCTGGTCGTTCGCGTTGCCGATGGCGTACACACGACCGGTTTTGATCGCGACATTGGAAAAACCCTTGCCGATGTCCACGCCCCATACCCGCTTCGGACCCGCCGCCGGAAATGCCGACAACAGACCCTGCTCGGCGGAAATGCCGTTACGCGCCGGTCCGCGAAACTGTGGCCAATCGTTCGCCCGCGTCGCGATCTGGCTTGTCAAAGTGACCGCAATGGTGATCGTCCAGAGTGCCAGTGCCGAACCGTACTTAAAAGCATTTACCCGATACAAAATATTCATCCTTTATTTCACCGCGTAGCAAAGCAAGACGCCCTGATCGCGCAAATACAGTTTGCCGTCCGAAATCACCGGGTATGCCCAGGAGGGTTCGTTGCTTCGCTCGGGTTGCTCGAAACGCGCCTTCTCCACGTACTCTTTCGGGTTTGCCTCGACCAGCGCGACCGGACCGCGCTCGCTCCGGCAATACAGCAAGCCGTCGGCGGCCATCACGGACCCTTTACCGACGCTTCGTTCCGCCCACATGACTTTGCCGGTCTTGAACTCCAGACAGGTCAGCGTGCTATTGTCGAAGCCGTAAAGGTAATCCCCGACGAGCACCATGCCGCCGTGGTGGTTCTGCATCTGCTTGGTGAAGTAGACTTCCTTTACCGCCATGAGTCCGGCGTCCGTTGTGAGTTGCGCCAACCCGCCGCCGTGTCCATATGCCGCCGCCGCGAACACATACCCTTTATCGAAAATCGGCGTGGAGCAGTTGATCCCCCCACGCGATGCTGGCGCAGCGAAATGCCACGCCTGCTTGCCGTCTGTCGCCCGGAGTCCGACCACGCCGCCCGTTAAAAACTGAATGTACTGCCGCTGTCCGCTCACGTCGGCGGCGATGGCGGACGAATAGGCCACCGTGCTACCCTGCGGGTCCGCCGACTTCCAGGCGACCGCGCCGGTCTTTTTATTTAAAGCGACCATGGTCGCGGTGCTCCCGCCGGGGGTCGCGATCACGTTTTCGCCGTCTACGAGTGGCGACTCACTGTATCCCCAGCGCGGGACCGCGCCGCCGAAATCGCTGACCAGGTTTTTCTTCCAGACGAGTTTTCCCGTCGCGCTTTCCAGGCAGACCAGTTCCCCGCCGACACCGAGGGAATAAACGTAGGTGCCGTCCACCGTCGGCGTGGCGCGGGAGCCGTACCCGCCCTGACGTCCTTCGAGTGTAATCGTCCCGGCAATCGGCGTGGACCAGACTTCTTTGCCGGTCTTTTCGTCGAGTGCCCAGACGGTTTCTTTCTCGCCCCGGACGCCCATCCCGAAAATGCGGCCCTTAGCGACGGACGGCGCGGAGTGCCCTTCCCCCAAATCTTTCGCGGACCAGAGGAGTTTGGGACCGCCCTCGGGCCAAGTCTTCAGCATGCCGACTTCGCGCGACACGCCGGTACGCCCCGGTCCCCGCCATTGGGTCCAGTCGTCGGCGACGGCGACCGCGCACAAAGAAACAGACAGTAGCCCGAGGAGCCCTGCTTTTTGTAGTGAACGAACTTGTTTCATCGCACAACCCTCCTTATTTCGGGAATCCCAAACACTCTTGTTGACCGGCGTAAAAACCACCACTCATGCCGATAGTGTACACGTTCAGTTCACGCCCAGGTCCCATCACGGTGAACTGATTCGCTTTACCGGTCGGCTTTGCCTGGATGGCTTTGACATGACCGTCGGCGAACGCCGCGCTGAACGTGGTCGCGTGCCGCGCCTGCACTAACTGTATCTGCTGACCGGGAGCCGCACCGGACGTGACATTCCCGTCATAAATCATGATGGACCCAGCGGGCTGATCCAGGTCCGCCAGCGCCGCCGGGGTCGCCCCGGGAAAGAATCCGTTCACGAAAATCGAGTGGTTCACGACGTAGCCGGTAAATGTCGGCGTGCTCGGACACGGCGCACCGACCAGGGCGGCGATATTGATAGCCTCATCCTCACTCGGGCAACGAGTAATCTGATCGTTCTTGACGTACGGCTCCACCGACGAGTAGAACGTCCCGACGCAGGAGCCGTTCAAAAACGCTGAGAAGGGGAATGTTTCGTCATAATCCTGGACATACATCAGTGTTGCTAGGGAATACTGCTTGTTGTTTGAAAGACAGGAGGTTTGCCGTGCCTTTTCGCGGGCGGAGGCGAACACGGGAAAAAGAATCGCGGCGAGCAGCGAAATTATCGCGATGACGACCAGCAGTTCGATCAGTGTGAAGCCGCTTCGGGCGGCTTTGTTGACGGTGAGCGCGGTGTACGGTTTAGCTTCGGGCAGTTTCAAGGCAGTACTTTCTTAAAACATAAGATTATGTTATATTGGCGCAGGCGAGCTACTTCTCCTGCAATGCTTGAAAACGCAGAGGAAATATCGCGATATGACTCCGTGAAAGAAGGAAGGGCAACGTCGGACCCGGTGGGAGTAAATAACCCCATCCCCTCACCCTTACGCTCCGCACCGTCAAAACATTCCCGCTCCCGGTTTGTTGGAGGAAAAACAGATGAAACCCAGATTGATTTCCGTCGCCGTTTGCACCCTGTTCCTGGCACTCAGCGCCCCCTTATTCGCCCAATCGCCCGTGAAAAAACAGACGAACTGGCCGTCCTTCCGTGGGACGAACGCGAGCGGGGTCGCGGACGGTTTTCCAACGCCGACAAAGTGGAGCGTCGAGGATAAGCAGAACATCCTCTGGAAAACCGCGATTTCCGGACTCGGTCATTCCAGTCCGGTCATCTGGGACGATCTCGTATTCGTCACGACGAGTGTCAGCGGCAAAGAAAAGGCGGAACTCAAGGTCGGTCTTTACGGCGATATTGACCCCGTGGAGGACAGCACGATCCACGAATGGAAGGTCTACTGCCTCAATAAAAAAACCGGCAAAATCATCTGGGAGAAAGTCGCCCATCAGGGAGTGCCGAAGGTCAAGCGACACACGAAGGCGACACAAGCGAACCCGACGATCGCGACCGACGGAAAGAATGTGGTCGCCTTTTTCGGTTCCGAGGGGATGTACTGCTATGATTTAGCAGGAAAGCTACTCTGGAAGCGGGACCTTGGTATCCTCGATTCGGGTTATTTCGAGGTTCCCGACGCCCAGTGGGGCTTTGCAAGCTCCCCGATCATTCACAAAAATCGCGTCCTGATCCAGTGCGACGTGCAAAAAGGCTCGTTCGTCGCGGCTCTGGATTTGAAAACGGGAAAGGACGTGTGGCGGACGCCTCGCTCCGACGTTCCTACCTGGAGCACGCCCGCCGTTTCGACGTTGGCTGCGCGCGCGCAAGTGGTCGTGAACGGTTGGAAGCATATCGGCGGCTACGACGTGGAGACCGGCAAGGAGTTGTGGAGATTAACCGGTGGGGGCGATATTCCCGTGCCGACGCCGCTGGTCGGCAAAGATTTCATCTACATTACCAACGCACACGGCAGGATGTCGCCGGTTTATGCAATCCACCCTTCCGCTTCCGGCGACATTTCACTGGCGGGCGACGAGCGGACGAACAAATATATAGTTTGGAGCGTGCCGCGCGGAGGTGCGTATATGCAGACGCCCCTTCTCTATGGCGACTACCTGTATAACTGCCGCGATAACGGCGTATTGACCTGCTACGAGGCGAAGACCGGTAAACAGATCTATCAGGAACGACTCGGCACCGGGCGTACCGGCTTCACGGCGTCCGCCGTGGCGGGCGACGGCAAACTCTACTTCACCAGCGAAGAAGGCGACATCTTCGTGGTGAAAGCGGGGGCAACGTTTCAACAACTCGGCACAAACCCAATGGGCGAGATCTGCATGGCGACGCCCGCCCTGTCGGAAGGCGTTCTGTTTTTTCGCACGCAGGGGCATTTGGTCGCGGTAGGCGGGAAGTGAGAACTCACCCCGGGCACCCAGAGGGTACCCGGGGTGAGGTTCTGGCACCGTCATTCGTTCCGCAAGGCGTCCAGCATCCGGGACCGCAGGGCGACCGCCGTGGCCAATCCGGTAAAAGCAAAACCGCTCACAAACACCGCGAGCAACGTCACCCCGAGCGACAGGTACGGGATTTCCGCACCGGGCGAGCGGAGCGCGGGCAGTACCGCGACGAGTGCCGAGGCGATGCCCGCCGTTAACCCGAGGGTGAGAAGAAGCGCATGCTCGCGGAACAGGAGGCGGAACAGCGTGCTCTGGCGGAATCCGACCGCGCGAAGCAGTCCGAGTTCCCCGCGCCGGTCCCAAACATTCCGCAAAACGATCACGCCGAGACCGGCACTCCCCAGAAGCAGACCGAGTCCGCCCAATACAGCAAAGATGGAAAGGTAGGTGTCCTCGACGGTATTGAACGCGGCAAGTCGTTCCGTCGCGGGAAGAAGGCTCAACCCGACGTTCTCTAAAGCCTGTGTCAACTCCCCGCTCACGGCCGCAGCGGAAGCGGGCGCGGCATCAACCAGGAAAACCTGGTAGCCGCTTTGTGACGGAAAAAGCCGGACGAAATTGCTTTCGGAAAGGATTAACCCACCCTGCACGATGGAGTTGGCCAGCACCCCGACAATTTTCAGGCGATAGGTATTCCCGCGGTCATCGGTGTAGGGCAGGGTATCCCCCAGTTTTTTTCCCAATGACCAGACGACGGTGTTCGTATCGCCGACCACGGGAATGGTACCGTCCGGCGAACCCTGATCCAGCAGTCGCCACGGGTCCTGTACTTTCCCGCCGAGCGTTTCGGCGAAGTTGAACGAACCACGACGTTGCAACTCTTCGGTAGCGACGCCGAGAAGACGGGGGGTTTGTGCGCGGTTCAGGTTCAAACAGCTAGCATCATCCCCTTCCCGTAGCCGGAGTGCAACGATCCTGGCGTCGCCCAGCGCGGCGGCATCCAGTCCAAATTCTTCACGCCCAGGCGACGTGTTCAGGTCGGAATACACCGGGAGCGACGACTCGCCGTACAGGGCAAATCCGCCCGTACCAGACGCGCGCCGTCCCGCATCGGCACCGGGGTCATGCCGGTTCGCGCCGACGGCGATGACCAGGAAACTGCCACATGCCAGTAGCGTTATCGCTCCGAGACTGCGCCCGGTTCGACGAACGGCGTTGCGAGTCGCCAGCGAACCGAGTGTGAGGACGTGCCGTGCTTCCCGTCGCTCGGCGTACGCGAGGAAGGCGCGGCAACCGGCGATGCTCCCGATGAGTAACAATGCACCCGCACCGAAGAAGTATCCGGCTCCTGCTCCCCCTTCGCCGCTCCGCGAAGCGAGGGCTACCAGTATCACCGCAAAGAGAGAACTGACGGCAACCGTCGGAATGCCGGGTAACCATTTTCCGCGCGACGGACGGAGCAGACGCGACTCCGATTCACTGCCCCCTGCAAGCAACTCCCTCGCCGGTGCCTTCGCCTGTCGCCGCGTCACCAGAAAGATGGAAAGGAGTGCCATCGCAAACCCGGCGAATCCGCCGATGAGAAGCGTTTGCACAGTGGCATGATAAACCAACGTGGCATCGGCGACCGCACCGCTCCACACCGAGGAAAGTCCGGCGATAATCCCGCGCGTATAAAGGGTCGCCAACACGACGCCGAGGATTCCCGCGACGAAAGCGATCACGCCGCCTTCTAACAGCAGTAGTTGCTGGACGCGGCGCGGTTGAAATCCCAGCGCGAGAAGAGTGCCGACCTCCTCGCTACGTTGCTCGATGGCGAACGCGAACAACAATGCAGCGAGTAGCAAGGCGGCAACGATCAGGAAGAAACTGAAGCCCAGAAATAGTTGCCCGAAATCGAGCGACTCCGCACTGGCACGGGCGGCACGCTCGCGAACCGGCAGAAAGAAAAGCCCCTGCGACGCCGGGTTCAGTGCCTGACGAAGACACGTTTCGACGACATTTCTCGCTTCAGGGTTCGCGGCGGGGTAGCGTACGGCGGTCAGGTCGCCGAAGCGGTTGTTCCAGATCCGTTGCCCCGCCGCGAGCGTTAAAAATACTTTCGGCGTCCCCCGGTAAACATCCCAGTATCGTTGGTCCTTGTCGCGGATTCGGTCGAGGTCGACCGGGACGCCCGGTTCCCAGTCGCGGCAATCTTTCTTATCGGATAGACCGGGAATGTCGGGCATCAATGCCGGATCGCGGGCGGGTCCGGTCATGGGGACGACGGCACGGACGCGGAAAACGCTGGTGTGCTGTTCGAGGCGGCGCATCGGACCGACGAGATAGTATTTGAGCGTGAGTTTGTCGCCCACTTTCGCCCCGACATCATCGGCAAACCATTGGTTGATGACCGCTTCATCGTCCGCCATCCCCGGCGGCACCAGCGGTCCCTGCAACGCGGAAACGGTGGAATACGGCGTGGCGCGGTTCCCGACGCGTAGTTCGTTGACAAAGTACGTCAGCACCCCTTTGGCACCCGGCGTCGCGCGCACGGCGGCATCGGCTATCGGCGGGTCCAGAAAAACACGGTTGGTTCGTAGTTCGAGAAGTTTTTGTCCGGGAACATCACGCAGTTCAAGACCGGAGTCGGCGAACTCCCAGTGCTTCCAGAGCGCACTTGTCGCTTCCGACGGTTCTATCGTTCTGCCGCCCTGGCGCTGAGGAACGAGCAGTGTGTTCGCCCGCGCCTCCATGCCGACCGTCCTCTGCAAGACGGACAGTGGTAGAAACGCGTTGTAGGGCGGCACCTGATTCGCATCGAGGCTGAACCGCCCCAGCATCGCATCGGTGACGATGGCGGTGACGGGCAGACGGATGAGAACAGTGGCATCCTCGATCGTCGAAAGCGGGGCGTCGCGCGACAAGAGGCTCGGCTTATCGACGCGCAAAATGACCTCATCTCCGACCGAAAGTCGGAGCGTCCGCGCCAGTCGCTCGTTTAGCGCGACGCCTTCCGAACCGTCCTCGGTAAGAAATTCGGGTTCCCCTGAGCTTTTGCTTGTAGTGAGTTGCCAGAAGTCGGGCGTCACGCCGACTACCTGCACCCGCCCGACGCGCACCTCTCCCCCACCACTACCATCCGCCTTCTCGCCCGTCGCCGTGCCGCGCAATAACATCACCGGCGCAACATCGGTGCCAAGTGCATTAGACAGATCGGTCCCTAGCTTCGCGCGAAAAAACCTGCCGGGGCTATGGAGTGCGAGTTCAATCCGCCCCAAACGCGCCCGCGCCATCTCGCCCAGACTGTGACGCACGGAGTCGCCGACCGCGAGTGCCCCGGTGATGATCGCTGTGGCGAGTATCGCGCCGAGAAAAACCCCCACGTGAGAGCGCCAGAAGAATCGTGCACTTCGCAGAACCAGGCCCAAAAGAGTCATCGCGAGTCATTCCGGCGACGAAGGTTGCCGTCGCGTAGTTCGTAGGTACACCCCATTTGTTCGGCTAAGTCCTGGGCATGGGTGATGGTCAGCAAAGCGACGCCCTCTTCCCGGTTGAGTTCCAAAAGCAAGGCGGCGAGGTTATCGGCGTTGCTACCATCGAGCGCACCGGTCGGTTCGTCGGCGAGCAACAATTTCGGCTCATTGATCAGGGCACGGACGACAGCGGTGCGCTGTCGTTCCCCCCCGGACAATTGCCCCGGTCGGTTCGTCAAGCGGTCGGAAAGACCGACCCGATGCAGCAATCGCCGCGCCCGCGCCTCTGCCGGTTCCGTGCGGGTGCGCGATGTCGCCCCCGTCAGCGTGGGGAGGAGCACGTTTTCTAGAACGGTACACTGCGGCAGAAGGTGGTGCAACTGAAAAACGAAGCCGATTTCGCGGCTCCGTACCTGTGCCAGAGCATCGTCGGTCAGCCCCGCGAGGTCGTTTCCGTCGAGCACGACCCGCCCACTGTCCGGACGATCCAGTGTGCCGATGATGTTGAGCAGTGTGCTTTTGCCCGAACCGGAAGGGCCGACAATCGCGACGGACTCCCCCGCGTTTACCAGAAGGTTCAGACCACGCAGAACCGATGTCGGCGAAAGGCCGTCACTCCCCGGATAGCTTTTGCCGATACCGACCAGTTCCAGCAGGGGCGCACCGTTCCCATTCATGGGGCTGCCGTCTTCGCCACCGCGGTAATGGTGTCACCGGTTTGCGCGGGCACGGCGGCGTTCGCTTTAGGTGCCGGTGCCGCTCCGGGGCGATACAAAGTAACCAAACACCCCCCGACCGCCGCCATCACCAGACCGACATAGAAAGGCCAGCGTATCGCCGCCAATCCGCCGGCGGGCGGGTGTTGCAACAAGATCACCAGGGCGTTGACGATAGGGGCACCGGCGAAGACAATGGACATGACCACGGAGGGTGACCCTTTCGCCCCGAACGCCAGCAGTACGCAGAACGCGCCGATGGCTCCCACAACCCCGGCGACCAGCGACCACGCCATCCCTTTGACCGGCATCTGCCAGGAAGCACCGCTCAGCATCAGGACGACTAGCGGCGCAAGCACGGCGGTGAGGAAGTAGGCGATGCCGACGAAGAGAAATGCCTTGTAGCGACCGTTCACGGGGTCCCCCATTGCCATTTGTCCGGTGTGCAAGAAGACGCCGTACACGCCCCACGAGACGACGGTCATCAGTGCAAATACAAGCCAGGTCATGCCGGGTTGGTTCGGCTGTCCGGTGTCCATTTATCGTTTACCTTTTCTTTCTTCTTTTTGTCGTCCTACGCGGACGGCGCCAACCGGGTACCCCCTGGGTGGTTGGATCGCTTGACCTGCGGTGTGGGGACTACGTAAGGCTTCGCGCGAGCCGGGCTAGCCCTTGCTGTTTCCCGCGAATCCGCCGCCCCTGGTTTTCACGCCCCGCGTGAAAACCAGGGGCGGCGGATTCGCGGGAAAGGACCGAACCTGAGCCACTAAGCAGTAACGAGCACCGCAGGTCCAACGATCCAACGTCAGGTTGGCGCCGTCCGCGTAGGACGACAAAAAGAAGAAAGAAAAGGTAAACGATAAATGGAC
>JACMMA010000185.1 GCA_014379275.1 Armatimonadota bacterium
ACCCGCCGCCGCGAACAACGCAAACCGGCACGAACGCCGTTATGACGTAATGCCGCTGTCTTCAAGCGGAAATTCCGCGTCGAAGTTTGTGCTGTTCGTAATGTGCGCGTACCGCTCTAGGTTCGCCTTCAAACCGTCCAATTTTTGCGTCACCATCCCGAGGGCGTCCGAGCCGAGCATCAGGCGAAGCGCGGGATTCGGATCGTCCACGATAGCGAGCATCGCCTGCGCCGCTTTGACGGGGTTACCGGGGGCGGAACCGTTTGCCACCATGTCCTCGAACCCCGCAACCACTGCGCCCGCCGTCGCCGCGTAATCGGCTACGGGATTGTCGCCTTTTGGCACGCCGGTCGCGCCGAACGCGGTCTTGAACGCACCGGGTTCCACGATAATCACCTTGATTCCGAGCGGTGCGACCTCTGCCGCAAGTGCCTCGCTGATGCCTTCCACGGCGAACTTGCTAGACGCATACGCGCTTGTGCCGGGAATAGACACCAGCCCAAGGGTAGACGAAACGTTAAGGATATGACCGGATTTTCGCGCGCGCATTTGCGGCAAAACCGCCCGCGTTACCGCGACCGTGCCGAAGACGTTGGTCTCGTACTGGGCGCGAAGTTGCGCTTCGGTGATCTCCTCGAAGCCGCCGAAAACGCCGTAGCCTGCGTTGTTCACAAGCACATCAATTTGCCCGAACGTATCCGTTGCGGACTTCACTGCCGCGTCAATATCGGCTTGGCTAGTGATGTCGAGACGCACGGCAAGCACCTTTTCGCCGTACTTCGCCGTCAAGTCGGATAATACTTCCGGCTTGCGTGCGGTCGCCACGACTTTGTTACCCGCGTCCAGTGCCGCGACAGCGAGTTCTCGACCGAAGCCGGTAGACGTGCCGGTGATAAACCATGTTCTGCTCATGTGGTGGTACTCCTTGTTAGGGGTTAATTAAGGAACGCCGATCCGTTCGATGACGATACACGGGGCACACATCGTCGGTTCCCTTTTTGGGGAACGGTGTGGAAACGGCACGGGAAGCGATTCACGGAACAATCGCCGTTGACGGGGCGACTCACCGCCCAGCGACACCGGGAACGCCGGGCGACGAATCGGGGTAAAATGACGTGGGCAACGGCGCTCCCGCTACTCCTCGCCGCGACGCCGCCCACATTTCTTACAAAGGAGTTTGTTATGATCTACGAAAAGCCGGGGACGCCCGGCAGTTTGGTCGCTTTCAAGCCGCGCTATGACAACTACATCGGCGGCGCGTTCGTGGCCCCGGCCAAAGGGATGTATTTCGAGAACCCGTCCCCGGTCACCGGAAAGGCCTTCACCGAGGTCGCCCGCTCGACGTCCGAAGATATTGAGAAGGCGCTCGACGCCGCACACGGTGCCAAAGAGGCGTGGGGAAAAACGTCGCCCGGGCACCGCGCGATTATACTGAACAAGATCGCCGACCGCATCGAGGCGAATCTGGAAATGCTCGCCGTCGCGGAAACGTGGGACAACGGCAAGGCGGTCCGCGAAACCCTGAACGCCGACATTCCGCTCGCCGTCGAACACTTCCGCTACTTCGCCGGTTGTATCCTAGCGCAAGAAGGCAGCATCAGCCAATTGAACGAAACCACGGTCGCGTACCATTTTCATGAACCACTCGGCGTGGTCGCGCAGATCATTCCGTGGAACTTCCCGATTCTGATGGCGACGTGGAAACTCGCGCCGGCACTCGCGGCGGGCAACTGCGTCGTTCTGAAGCCGGCGGAGCAGACCCCGGCATCTATCATGGTGCTTATGGAACTGATCGGCGACCTGTTGCCACCCGGCGTACTGAATGTCGTGAACGGTTTCGGTGTCGAGGCGGGTAAACCTCTGGCGAGTTCGGATCGCGTCGCTAAGGTGGCGTTCACCGGGGAAACCACGACCGGGCGGCTGATCATGCAGTACGCGTCGGAGAATATCATCCCGGTGACGCTGGAACTCGGGGGCAAGTCCCCAAACATCTTCTTCGCCGATGTCGCCGCGAAGGACGATGATTTCGCTGATAAGGCACTCGAAGGGTTCACGCTCTTCGCGCTGAATCAGGGCGAGGTTTGTACCTGCCCTTCCCGCGCCCTGATTCAGGATTCCATCTACGACACGTTCCTCGAACGCGCCGTGGAGCGGACCCGCGCGATTGTGCAGGGAAACCCGCTCGATACGAACACGATGATGGGCGCACAAGCGTCGAACGACCAGTTGGAAAAGATCCTGTCCTACTTCGATATTGGAAATAAAGAGGGTGCGAAGGTCGCGATTGGCGGCGGGCGTGCCGACCTCGGCGGCGATTTCGCGGAGGGGTATTACGTCCGCCCAACGATCCTGCTCGGCGACAACAAGATGCGCGTTTTCCAGGAGGAGATTTTCGGACCGGTGGTTTCCGTCACGCAATTCACCGACGAAGCCGACGCACTCCGAATCGCTAACGACACGTTATACGGACTGGGGGCGGGAGTCTGGACACGGGACACGAGCACCGCCTACCGGATGGGTCGCGGCATTCAGGCGGGGCGTGTGTGGACGAACTGCTACCACCTGTACCCAGCAGGCGCGGCGTTCGGCGGCTATAAAGCGTCCGGCATCGGGCGCGAAAACCACAAGATGATGCTCGACCATTATCAGCAGACCAAAAACCTACTGGTGAGCTATGATTCGAAGCCAATGGGCTTCTTTTAGGTAGATCGTCCGCTTTTTCTCCCTTCCCCAACCCCCTCCCTCATGGGAATGAGAGAGGGGGAGCAGATGCACCGGGGGCGAAACGTTTATCGTGTGTCCTCCCTTCCTCCCCCTCTCTCATTCCCATGAGGGAGGGGGTTGGGGGAGGGAGAAAAAGCGGATTTCCAAACGACCGAAGGAGACTACTCTCAATGACATCACAATCCGTGGAGCGGGTCACGTACACGCCCGCCGCCGCGACGTTGATCGACAAACTGCGCTCCCTGCACGGCGAGTTACTCTTTCATCAATCGGGCGGATGTTGCGACGGCAGTTCGCCGATGTGCTACCCCGTGGGCGAGTTTCGTATCGGGCAGCGCGATGTGTACCTGGGAAGCGTATTCGGTTGCCCTTTTTACATGAGTGGGCCGCAATTTGAACTCTGGAGACACACGCACTTAACGGTAGATGTGGTAAAGGGGTGCGGCAGCGGCTTCTCCTGCGAGTCGCCAGAGGGAGTGCGTTTTCTGATCCGTTCGCGGCTTTTCGATGCGAACGAGCAGGAATCGCTTACGGAGCCGCCGACCGGTCCGCAGTGACTCGCAACTTTTCGCCGTCTCACGTGACTGAAATATAGGTATAATCCCCGCAGGAAGAAACGGGTAGCGGGCGACACGGATTCTGTCCGCGTCGCCCGTGAACGTTTTGGGAAAGGAATAATGAAGTAGTGATTTTGCCATCGGTTTCACCGGGCGATCTGTTTATAGTCGGCACCCTGATTGTTCTGGAGGGTTTGCTTTCCGCCGACAACGCCCTGGTACTGGCAATTCTGGTCAAGCATCTTCCGAAGGAACAACAGAAGAAAGCATTGCTGTACGGGCTTGTCGGCGCGTTCATTCTGCGCGGCACGGCGATCTTTTTCGCGCGATTCCTGATGGGGGTGTGGTGGCTTTGCGGCGTTGGTGCGATTTATCTGATGTTCCTTGCCGGAAAGCATTTTTTGAGCCGCCACCAGGAAGACGATCCCGATAATCCGAAAGTAGGCGCGAGTTTCTGGGCGACCGTGGTACAGGTGGAGTTCACGGACCTGATTTTTGCCGTAGACTCGATCCTAGTCGCGGTCGCGCTGGTGCACGATCCGGCGAAAGTATGGATCGTCTATACCGGTGGATTCCTCGGCATTCTGCTGTTGCGGCTCGCCGCGTCGTTCTTTATCCGGCTGATCACCAAGTATCCTGCGCTCGATCATATGGCATACGGACTAGTCGGCTGGGCGGGGCTTAAATTAGCGTCCGCGGCGGTGGACATTCGCGCCGAATCTCTCCATTTACCGGAGCCGCATTACCTGCCCTCGTGGGCGTTCTGGGTCGGCTTCGGGCTGATCGCGGTGTTCGGTTCGCTCTACGCAGTGAAGGCAGGACGCACGGCGGCGGACGAGGAGAAGTGTGAGGACGCCGAAGATTCTTTAGAGCAATTGGAGGAGGGCGATTTCGTGTTCGATCGGGTCCCGCCGCCCGGACCGCCGGTGGATACCGCCATCCCGACCAGTAAGGAAGATCGCTAGCCCGTGTTTGCGCTCCGTGTTGCCGTGCCTTCCGATGCCGAAGAGTTGTCACGCCTCGCCACCGAAACATTTCATGACGGATGGGCAAGTATCATCGGCGAGGAGTTCGCGAACGCCTACGCCGCCGAGCACCTCCGAAGCGAGCGGCTTGGCGCGGAAATCGAGGAGGGCGACACCCATCATTTCGCCCTGGCGACAAATGCGGAAACTGGCGCGATAATCGGCTACGGCAAACTGGGACTGAAACGGCCCGCGCACGAGAGCGTCCTCGGTCCGCGCCCTGTCGTGCTGCAACGGTTCTATGTCGCCGCCGCCGGTAGAGGAACCGGGGTCGCGGACGCACTGCTCTCCGCGTGCGAACAGGAGGCGACACGCCTTCTGTTCGCAACGCTCTGGCTGGAATGTGACCCGCGCAACGAACGCGCCTGGCGGTTCTACGAGAGGCGCGGGTTCATCGCCCGGGGTGTGTCGATCTACCACTATCCGAATGGCTTCAACGATAAGATTCGAATCATGGAACGTCCGATCACAGGGGGCGAGCGGACGACGTCCGCCCCGTTCGCGTACCCCCACAAGTCCCCGCAAGATCAGAATAAAGCGAGTTGAACTGACCGCGACCTGGCGCGGAAAACAAGGGAGGGCTTATCCCGCAAAGCAACTTCGACGGCGGCGGGTGATGCTTTGCATCCTTCCGCGGTGTATCGTTTTTTCCAATAATTCAGTGCCATACGCGGCGTGTTATTGACATCGGAGAGATGGGATAGCCAGGCGCATATCGGGCCGTGATCTGCGACATGGGCGAGAAGAAAGTCGCACGCCGCGTTGTTCGACAGATGCCCTTCGCGCGACAGGATACGCGACTTGACAATATCGGGGTAAGGACCGAATCGCAATTTGTGGATGTCATGGTTCGCTTCGACCGCAACGAGTGAAGCCCCGACACATGCTTCCCGAAACTCCGGCGTAAGTGTTCCAGTATCGGTCGCGTAGCAGAAAGCGAAACCGCCGACCGATACCCGAAAACCGACCGGATCGGCGGCGTCGTGGGTAGTTCGCACCGCCCGAACTCCGAATACCCCCACCCCGATCTCGCCCCGAGAGTCCACTGCCCGCGTGGGAGCATCCCGGCCTTCCTGCGTCAGCAACGTTTGTAACGTACCGTCTGTGCCGATGAGCGGGATTTTATATCGGCGAGAAAGCGGCACCGCCCCACGGACATGGTCGATGTGCTCATGTGTCAGTAGCACCCCGGACAAGAATTCTGGCGCGACGCCGCGCCGTTTCAACTCCCGTGTGATCGTTCGTACGCCCAGTCCCGCATCAACCAGCAACGATTCCCTTCCGGCAACGACCAGAACGGCGTTGCCCGAGGAGCCGGACGCGAGACAGTGGACCACGATTTCGTTATCAACAGGGTGCATGCTGCGAACATTGTACAAAACGAATCGGGAATAGTCAAACAGTTGTGCTCCAAAAATTCGGGGCAGGTGCCGCTCTCTGCGGCACCTGCCCCGAATCTGGCTCTTCAGGGTTAGTGTGCCGGTCCCGTAGCCGGATCAGGTATCAGCAAACCGATCAGGTTGCCCCATATTTGGGAGTCACCCGCGGCGAATTTCCCTTCCGCGTCGCCCACGATGCGCGGCGGAATAGTGCCCCCCAAGTCACTACCATTCCCGCCCCAAACGACGTTATTCGCATTCACGGTAGCCCGTTCGTCGTAAAGGCGTGGCGGGATAGTTCCACCGAGGTCACTGCCGTTCCCGCCCCAAACAACGTTGTTCGCATAAACCATCGGATAGCGTCGCGGCGGAATGGTGCCGCCAAGATCGCTGCCATTTCCACCCCAAACAACGTTGTTGCCGTAAACGAGGTCATCGTTCCAAAGGCGCGGAGGGATAGTTCCACCGAGATCGCTACCGTTCCCGCCCCAAACAACGTTGCTACCCCACACCAGACGTGCATCCTCGATAGTGAGACCTGTGTTTCCGCCCCACAGGAGCGACGTTTGCCAGTCCAACCCCGGACGATCCAGAATGGCAGGGATCGTCGCGCCCGCCCACGGTGCCGCTTGCCCCGCGATAAGGCTGGTCATCGGAAGCGTCCCGACGAAGCCGGTCGTCGGACTGATTCGCTTTGCCAGTTCGACGGCGCCAACGACGTTTAATTCTCCGGCACCCTGCACGAATGGATCGTAGTAGGCGGTTAGCCCCGTAACCGGGTCATAGCCGGAAAGTACTTGCGCCGTGAACATGAGGGATGCTTTGACCGCGTTCGGCGTCAGTTGCGGGTTGGCGTTTATCATCAGTGCCGCCGCACCGCTGACCAGGGCGGTACTCATCGAAGTACCGGAAAGCCGCGCGTAATCGAGTGCGGAAGAGTGGCGGGTCTGTATCGGATACATCGTATCGATCGTCGCGCCCGGGACACGGAGAGAAACGACGTCGTTACCCGGAGCAATGAGGTCCGGTTTGATAAGAACGTCATACGCAGTCGGACCCCGCCCCGTAAACGACGTAATCGTGTCGTCACCACGCCCGACCGTTCCACCGGTGTTCGTCGCACCGACGGTGATCACTTTCGGGTCGTTCCCCGGGGCACCTACCGTGCCGTACGCGCCACCCATATTTCCCGCCGAAGCG